>JBAPXO010000001.1:0-2773 GCA_049284255.1 Solirubrobacteraceae bacterium
GCGACCCCGTAGCCGGCGAGGCGCGCTGGTGTGAGGCCACGGTCGACGGGGTCCGCTGCGCGAGCGCCTACGTTCCCAACGGTCGCTCGCCCGACAGCCCTGAGTTCCCCCGCAAGCTCGCCTTCCTGGACGCGCTCACCGCACGCTTGGGCGCGCTGCGCCAATCCAACCCTCGGCTCGTCGTCGGCGGGGACTTCAACATCGCTCCCGCCGACATCGACGTCTATGACCCCGCCGCGTTCGCGCACTCCACCCACGTCACCCCCCAGGAGCGCGGTCGCCTGCAAGAAATCCTGGACCAGGGCATGGTCGACGCCTACCGCCGGCTGCACCCCGACGCTGTCCAGTACACGTGGTGGGACTACCGGGCGGGCAACTTCCACAAGGGGCTGGGCCTGCGCATCGATCTCGCGCTCGTCAGCACGGACCTGGCCGACGAGTTGCGCGGGTGCGGAATCGATCGCGACTACCGCAAGGGGTCAAAGCCCTCGGACCACGCGCCGCTGATGGTCGCCCTTGGCGGCACCGACGACGCGGCCGAGTGGATCCCGGTGAGGGTGTCGGCGCGAAGCCGCGCGGCGTCCCGCGGATAAGGGGGCCTCACGCCCGCTCGGCCGACCCGACAATGATCGGGGCCACCGTCGGAAGCGACGAGGGCTGGCGCTCACGAGACAAAGTGCGCAGCGCGAGCGGCGAATTCTTGATCAGCTCCGCGGTGCGGCGATTGGGCCGGCACCCGGCGGCGGCCAGCCGGTGCGGGACCTCGATCAGGTCCTGGATCCGGCCCAGCGCCGTCCCCTCGGCATCGCGCACGTGTTCGAGGAAGAGCAGCCGGCCGCCGGCCGCAAGGACGCGCGTGATCTCCTGCAGCGCCCGCCGGGGATCGGACACCGAGCACAGCACGTACGTGCAGACCACCGTCTGGAACTCCCCGTCGGCGAAAGGCAGGTCCTCCAGTCCGGCTTGCACGATTTCCCAAGACCCCACCGCCGGGGGGCGTTCAGCGATCGTGGCGCGCAACGCGTCGAGCATGTGGGGACTGGGGTCTGAGAGCACCAGCTCGGTCACCGTCGGCGGGTAGTGCTCGAGGTTGAACCCATTCCCGGTTCCGACCTCAAGGGTGCGACCGGTCGCTGCGGCGAGCAGCCCGGCGCGCGTCTCACGCTGGCCGGCCTCCTCTGACCGCCGCGCGATCTTCGGGTAATAGGCCGCGAACAGCCGCTCGGTGATGTCCCAACGGTCGCGCACCGGTGCCACGCTAACACCGGCCCTTGGGCGGCCTGGGCGAACCTCTTCAGCAACTTTTACGCCCACGCGCGATCATTTACGCCATGCCTCGTGTACTGGTAGTCGATGACGAGCCAGCGGTTCGGCGGGCGCTCGAGCGCGCTCTGCGGCTCGACAACTACGACGTGACCCTCGCCGCCGACGGCGAGGAGGCGCTCGACGCGCTGGCCACAACGCCCGCCGACGCCGTCATCCTGGACATCCTGATGCCCAAGCTGGACGGCCTCGAGGTGTGCCGGCGATTGCGCAAGTCCGGAGACCGCACCCCGGTTCTGATGCTCACCGCACGGGATGCGATCGACGATCGGGTGGAGGGTCTGGACGTCGGCGCCGACGATTACCTGGTCAAGCCGTTCGCGCTGCGCGAGCTCCAGGCCCGCTTGCGTGCGCTCCTGCGCCGCACCGGCGACGGCACCGGCGAGGGAGAGACGCTGCGCTACTCCGACCTGGTGCTCGATCCGATCGCCCACGAGGTCCATCGCGGCGACCGCCTGATCGAGCTGTCGCGCACCGAGTTCCTGCTGCTCGAGCTGTTTATGCGCCATCCTCGTCAGGTGCTGACGCGCTCGACGATTTTCGAGAACGTGTGGGGTTATGACTTCGGGCCTACGTCCAACGCGCTGGGTGTCTACATGGGCTACCTGCGCCGCAAGACCGAGGCCGGCGACGAGCCGAGGCTGCTGCACACCGTGCGCGGTATCGGCTACGTCCTCCGAGATTGATCCGTGTCACTGCGCAAGCGTCTCACCCTGATCGCCGCGGCCTCGGTTGCCGTAGCGGTCCTGCTGGCAGTGGTGGTGAGCTACATGGTGGTCCGCCACCAGCTGCGCAGCCAGGTCGACGGCGCGCTCAGGGCGCAGGCCCAGGCCGTGCAGAACGGAGACTTCCAGTCTTTGCACCAGCAGCTCCCGGGTATTCCGGCCAGCGCCGGCGGACCCGCTCAGTACGCCCAGGTCGTCCTCGCCGACGGCTCGGTGGGCGACAACGTCGGCCATCTCGGGCTGCCCGTGAGCGCGAGGACCCGCGCGGTCGCCGCCGGCAGCAGCAGTGCCTACCTGAGCACCGCTCAGGTGGGGTCCACCAACGTGCGGGTCATCACGTTCTGGATCGGCCCGGTCCAGCTCTCGGACGGGACCGTCGAGAACGCCGCCGTGCAGCTGGCACGCCCCCTCAACGGCGTCGACTCGATCCTCTCTGACCTGCGCCTGATCCTGGCGCTGCTGTTCGTGGGCTGCATCGCGCTCGCCGCCATGCTCGGACGCTTCGCCGCCCGGCGGGTGCTCGCCCCGCTCGGCGAGGTCTCACAGGCCGCCCAGCACATCGGCGAGACCGACGACCTGAGCAGCCGGCTGCGCGTCCACGCCGACGACGAGGTGGGACGGCTGGCACGGCGGTTCAACACGATGCTCGACCGCCTGGAGAGCTCACGCGCGGAGCTCGATGAGTCGGTGCGCGCCCAGCGCCAGCTCGTGGCCGACGCGTCGCA
>JBAPXO010000002.1:0-3876 GCA_049284255.1 Solirubrobacteraceae bacterium
GCGCTACCTCCAGCCGCCCGGGGTGGTCGACGAGGGGATGATCGGCCTGCTGGAGCGGGCCCTGGAGATGAGCGACGATGAGGTGACCGTCACCCGCGTGCTCCTGGTGTCCCGCCTGTGCGGAGCCCTGTACTACTCCGACCGCCAGGAGGACATGCGGCGACTGAGCGCCGAGGCCACAGCCATGGCGGCCGAGCTTGGCGACCCGGTTGCGGGCGCGCTGGCGGCCTCGGCGCGCCGTCGTGCTTACTGGGGACCCAGCCACCTGGAGCGCCGTCTCGCCGATGCCACCCAGCTGCTGCGCTGCGCCCGCGAGGCCCAGGACCCTGAGCTCACGCTCCAGGGTCACGCCTGGCTGGTCGTCGATCTCCTGGAGCGGGGCGACCGGACGGCGGTCGAGGCCCAGATCGCGGCCTTCACCGCCGGGGCGAGGGATCTCCGCCAGGCCTTGTTCACGTGGAACGCCGCGGTCTGGCGGGCGATGACGGCGCTCCTCGACGGTCAGCTCGCTGAGGCCGAGCGTCTCGCTGGTGAGGCTGTGTCCTCGGGAATCCGCGGCGAGGACGTGACCGCCTCTCAGTACCACGCTGTCCAGCTGATGGCGATCCGGCGCGAGCAGGCGCGGATGGGGGAGCTCGAGGGCTCCGTGCGGGAGTACGTTGCCCGGCGACCGGAGCGCAGCGCCTGGCGGGGAGCGCTGGCCACCGTCCTGCTCGACACCGGACGCGCCGAGGAGGCCCGGGCCGAGTACGAGACGGTCGCCGTGGCCGGCTTTGCGGCGATCCCCGCCGACAACGACTGGATGACCTCGATGGCGGTGCTCGCCGACCTCGCCGTGGCCTTCGACGACGCCGAGCGGGCACGGGAGCTGTATGAGCTCATGCTCCCGTTCGCGAGGTCGATGGTCGTCGTGGGGATGGCCGCCGCGTGCCTGGGAGCGAGCGCGCGCTATCTGGGCCGCCTGGCGCTCGTCTTCGGCGAGCGCGCCGTCGCCATCGAGCACCTGCGCCACGCGATCGAGGCCAGCCGGGCGCTGCGAGCGCCCCTGGAGCTCGCCCACTCTCAGCTTGACTACGCGCGTGCCCTGGGACCGGGCGGGGAGGCGGAGGCGCTGATTGCATCGGCCCGTCGAACCGCGGCCAAGCTTGGGCTCCCGAGGGTCGCCGCGCGGGTAGCGCGGCCGATGGATCGCTGAGCTGCTTTTCGGAGGGGCTTGCGTGGAGCGCTACCCTCGGCGGCCATGTCAAAGACTCTGGTCATCGCCGAGAAGCCGTCCGTCGGGCGCGATCTGGTGCGCGTCCTCCCCGGGGCGTTCACCAAGGGGGGCGGCGGCGAATTCCTGGAGGGCCCCGATCACGTCGTCACCTGGGCGGTCGGGCACCTCGTCCAGCTCGCCGACCCCGACGAGTACGACGACAAGTTCAAGAAATGGCGGATGGCCGATCTGCCGATCGTCCCCGACCGCTTCAAGCTCGTCGTCCGCGACGAGCGCTCCAAGAAGCAGATGAACGCGGTTAAGCGCCAGCTCGGCCGCGACGACATCGATGCCGTCGTAAACGCCTGTGATGCCGGGCGCGAGGGCGAGCTGATCTTCGCCTACCTGTATGAGAAATCGGGCTCGCGCAAGCCCGTTCAGCGTCTGTGGTTGAACTCGATGACCAAGCGGGCGATCGAAGCCGCCTTCTCAGAGCTGCGCCCCGCTTCTGAGTTCGCCACGCTCGAGCAGGCGGCGCGCTCGCGTTCGGAGGCTGACTGGATCGTGGGCATGAACGCCACCCGGGCGGCGACGATCCGGCTGCGGTCATCCTTCGATGGCGCGGTCTCGCTGGGGCGGGTCCAGACCCCGACCCTGGCCATCCTGGCCCGCCGCGAGGAGGAGATTCGCGCTTTCCGGCCCGAGCCCTACTGGCTGGTCGACGCCCGCTTCGACACCGTCGATGACGGCCCCCGGCGCTACACCGGGCGCTACTACGCGGGCGCCAACCCGCGTCTGAAGACCGCCGAGGAGGCGCGCGACGTCGTCACCGCCTGCGAGGGCCAGACCGGCACGATCACCAAGCTTGAGAAGTCAGAGCGCAAGGAGCGTCCGCCGCTGCTCTACGACCTGACCTCGCTGCAGCGGGACGCCAACAGCCGCTTCGGGTTCTCGGCGCGGCGCACCCTGGCCGCGGCCCAGCGCCTCTATGAAGAACACAAGGCGCTCACGTACCCGAGGACCAACTCCCGCTTCTTGACCGGCGACATGGTCTCCGAGATCAAGCCGATCGCCAAGCTCGTGGGCGAGCGCGGCGAGTACGCCCAGGCCTCACGCTACGTCCTCGGGCTCGACGTGCTGCCGCTGGGACGGGTGGTCAACGACGCCAAGGTCTCAGATCACCACGCGATCATTCCCACCCGCGCCGATCGCCACCCCGTCGAGAAGATGAACGACGACGACAAGCGCATCTACGACCTCGCCGTGCGCCGCTTCCTGGCGGTCTTTCACCCCGAGGCGGTGTTCGAGAACACGCGGATCGAGACCACGGTCGCCGACCACGTCTTCCGCACCCGCGGCAAGCTGATGCTCGTGCCCGGCTGGCGCGGGGTCTACGGCGAGGAGGCGGCCGGCTCTGAATCAGACCGCTCCGACGACGACGAGGCCGTCGACCAGCAGCTGCCCAAGCTGGCCAAGGATGAGCGCGTCAACGTGCACAACATCCGCTCCGAGGAGAAGGAGACCAAGCCGCCGCGCCGCTACACCGAGGGCGCGCTGCTGGCCGCAATGGAGACCGCCGGCAAGCTCGTCGACGAGGAAGAGCTACGCGAGGCGATGAAGGACTCGGGCATCGGCACCCCGGCCACGCGGGCCGCGATCATCGAGCGTCTGCTCCAGGTCGGCTACATCGAGCGCGACGCGCGAGCGCTCGTCGTGACCGAGAAGGGGCTCAACGTCGTCCGCCTGCTCGGAGAGCACCCCCTCACGTCTCCAGGCCTGACCGGCGACTGGGAGCATCGCCTGGCCAAGATCGAGACCGGACAGGACTCCCGCAAGGCCTTCATGGGCGACATCGTCAAGTTCACCGAGGAGACCGTCGGCGAGCTCGACACCAAGCTCAAGGACGTGCGCATCCCGCGCGCCAACCTCGGTCCCTGCCCGGTGTGTGGGCGCGACATCGTCGAGAATCGCTAGGGTTACTCGTGCTGGTCACGCGAGGATCCCGGGTGCGGCTTCGTGATCTGGAAGGGCAAGGCGGGCAAGCAGCTCTCGATCGCCATCGCCCGTGAGCTGATCAAGACCGGCCGCACCGAAAAGGCGGTGACCGGCTTCAAGGGACGCTCGGGCAAGAGCTTCCGCGCCCGGTTGGCGCTGATGCAAACCGACGAAGGAAAGTGGCGCGTCGAGTTCAACGAGCCGTGGGCGAAGGAGGGTGCCAAGCCTCCGGAGGCCTCTGACGACGCCTCTGGTGATAGCGCCACACCGCCTGCTCAGCCCGCCGAGCAGCCTGCCGCTGCGTAACCCTTAGCGCTGGCCGGCGGCCGCCTGGGACGGCCTCCCGATCTGCGGAGCGATGCTGATCGGGGGTGCGCGGCGTGTGCTCGGGTGAGAAAGGCCGCGAGCTCCGCAGATCGGGAGTCGCCCAGCCGGCCGCTCGCGCTGTGCGAAAGGGAAGGGAAGAGGGAGGGGGCTGCTGGCTGCCGTGCCACGTTTCAAGGTGGTGGCGCTCCAGGAGGCGTCGCAGACGATCGCGCCCGAGCCTGACATCTTCCTCGCCCACGGCAGCCAACAGGACGCTGGGGCGGCCGCAACCGCCATGCTCGCGGCCTTTCTCACCCGAGCACACGTCACATAGCCCAGATCAGCATCGCATGGCGGTAGCGGCCGCCTCAGCGGACTAG
>JBAPXO010000003.1:0-5322 GCA_049284255.1 Solirubrobacteraceae bacterium
TCGGGACCGGATCCGGCTCAGCGCGAGCGGCTGTTTGAGCGCTTCTGGCGTGGCCCCGACGCCTCCGGCCGTCCGGGCGCCGGGCTCGGGTTGTCGATCGTGGCGGCGGTCGCCGCCGGCCACGGCGGGCAGGTGACGGTCGAGGGTTCGACGTTCACCCTCGACCTCCCGGCTTCAGCCGGGGATGTCGAGGCGTAGCGGCGGCCCGGGTTCCGCGGGAGGGGTGCCGGCAGGTTCGGGGTTGCGCAGCGTGAGCTGCCACCAGCCGACGCTGCGCCACTCGCCGAGCTTGTAGCCGATGTCCCGGTAGACGCCAACCGGGGCGAAGCCCAGCGACTCGTGCAGCCCCACGCTGGCGTCGTTGGGCAGGGCTATTCCCGCGCAGGCCTGGTAAAAGCCCTGGCGTCTGAGGAGCTCGAGCAGCGCTTCATAGAGGGCGCGCCCCACGCCGCGGCGATGATGGTTCGGCGAGATGTAGACCGTCACGTCGGTCGTCCACCGGTAGGCGGCGCGCTCGCGGTGGCGCCCGCCGTAGGCATAGCCCACGACCTCATCGTCGGTCTCGGCCACCAGCCACGGGAACTCCTTGGAGATGATCCGGATGCGGTCGGCGAACTCCTGTGCGTCGGGCGCGCGCAACTCGAAGGACGCCGCCCCCTCGGTGACCGAGGGCGCGTAGATGGCCGCGCAGGCGGCGCCATCGCGCTCAGGGTCGGCGTGGCGGATCAGCACGGGCGAGGACTCTAGGGAACCTGGTGAAGCCCTCGTAGGGATGCATCAGCGCGTGCTGACGTCGGCGAGATCTCGGGAGTGCGCGACGGTGTGAAACCTGACGTCCGGGGGCGCCACGATCGCCGCGGAAATGGCACGCATGAACTCCGCGATGTGCGGGGTGGCGAAGTGCCGCTGCAGCGCCTCGTCGTCCTCCCACTCCTCGACGAACACGAACTCGTGCTCGCGCTCGGTGTCCTCGTAGAGGCGATAGCTGATGCATCCCGGCTCACTGCGCGATGCCGCGGCGACCGCCTGGCCGATCCGGACAAGCTCGGCACGCCTGTCAGGGTCGCTCCGAACCCGACCCACCACGACGATCATTGCGTTCCTCTCTTATCGCGTGCGGGGCAAGTCACTACGGCGCCGGCAGCCGGCGCAGGGTTCGATCCAGGTCGTCCCTTCTCACCGCCCCGCCGTAACGGCTGCCGTTGATGTAGATCTCAGGGACGCCGTGGGCGCCGCTCGCGGTGGCTTGACGGATCTGCGCCACCACCGAGGCCTGGTAGCGCCCATCGCTTACCTCCTGCTTGAGACGATCGGGATCCGGGATGTCCCGCGTCGCGAGGTCGAGCAGCTCGGCCTCGTCTCTGGCCCCGGAGTTCGTGAGACGGTCCAGAACCTCGAAAAACCTCTCCTGGGCGGCTGCGGCCTCGAGGACTTCGGCGGCCGGGAGCGAGAGCTCGTGGACGTCGGCCAGGGGGAGCTGACGCACGGCCAACCGGATTCGCTGGGCGTCGGCCAGCTCGCAGAGCAGCTGGTACGCGCTGCGGCAGGGCTCGGAGGCGACATCCAGGTAAACGGTCACCGTGGGAGCTTGCCCGGGTCCGCGTACCCGATCGGCAGCGCCGATCGGGGGATCAAGGGCCGGCGCCGTCCGGGACCTCGCCCGCCAGTCGGCGAGCGCCTGGGCTACCTCGGCGGGGGGCTGGCGAGCCCCAGCGGGGCGATAGGTTCGATGGTGGCCGCCCGTGCCGCGATCCCAGTTGCGCAGCTCTTGGGTCGTGTCGTGGGCGAGCTCGCTCGGAGTCTCGGGAGGTCCACCTGGGCGGCGGTAGGGCGTCTGGTTGATGCCGCTGCCCCTCCGGGTGTAGTAGCCGAAGGCCACGGCGAAGAACACCACCACCATGGCCGCAAGCAAGATCCAGCTTCCACCGGCAAGCGCGAACGGGACCTCCACGGCGACTACCGCGCTAGCACGGTGAGGCGATCGATGACTGGGCCGCGAACCCCAACAGGCGCTCAGCCTATGCGCTCGGCGCTCCCCAAAGCAAACAAAACGGGGCCGTCAGACCGCTTCGGTACAAATCGTGTACCCATTCCAGTCATGAGCGCCAAAGTGATTGACGGCAAGGCCGTCGCCCAGCAGGTCCGCGCCGAAGTGCGCGAGGAGATCGATGCCTGGGTGGCGGGTGGCGGGCGCCGGCCAGGCCTGGCCACGATCCTGGTAGGCGACGATCCCGCCTCGGCTGTCTACGTCGGCGGCAAGCAGCGGGCGTCGGCCGAGGTCGGAATCGAGGGCTTTGAGTACAAGCTTTCGGCTGACACCTCCCAGGAGGAGGTGGTCGGGCTCCTCGCTGAGCTCAACTCCGACTCCAAGGTTTCGGGCATCCTCCTGCAACTGCCCACGCCCGAGCAGATCGACGGAGGGCACCTGACGACGCTGATCGATCCCCGAAAGGACGTCGACGGGCTGACCCCGGTCTCGGTCGGGCTCCTTGTCAAAGGCCTCCCCGGCCTGCGCCCATGTACGCCCTCGGGGGTTATCGAGCTGCTGCGACGCCACGACGTCGCACTGACCGGCGCGCGTGCCGTCGTCGTGGGGCGCTCGGACCTGGTGGGAAAGCCGGTGGCGGCGCTGCTGCTGGCCGAGAACGCCACGGTCACCATGTGCCACTCGCGGACCCGTGACCTCCAGGAGGAATGCCGGCGCGCTGACGTGCTGATCGCTGCCGTGGGTCATCCGAAGCTGATCCAGGGAAGCTGGATCAAGCCCGGGGCAACCGTCGTCGACGTCGGGATCAATCGCACCGACGACGGGCTGGTCGGCGACGTGGACTTCGAGTCCGCCGGCGAGGTCGCCGGGCTGATCACCCCGGTGCCGGGTGGGGTCGGGCCGATGACGATCGCGATGCTGCTGCGCAACACCCTGCTCGCAGCGCGCGCTCAGGCCGCCTGACGCCGGCGGGCGTCGGCAAGCGGTCGCCGAGCTGATCCGGCCGGCGCCGAGCACGATCTGATCTCGCTTCGTACCGCAGCTTTTCGACGGAGATAGGCTCGTATCGGAGTTGGCGGCAGCTGCTGTGAGTCACCAGTACCTCAGCGGATCGCCCAACGAGAGAGGTAGGAGTGAGATGAAGACGAGCCTGGAGATCGCCCAGGAGGCGGTTCTCGAGCCGATCGATCAGATCGCCTCGGTGGCCGGCCTGGGCCCCGATGAGGTCGAGCCTTATGGCCGCCACAAGGCCAAGATCGCCCTGTCGGTGCTTGACCGCCTCGCCGACCGCCCCGACGGCAAGCTGATCTGCGTTACCGGCATGACGCCGACGAGGGCGGGGGAGGGGAAGACGACCACCACTGTGGGGCTGACCCAGGGACTGGGGGTGATCGGCCGCAACCCCGTCGCCTGCCTGCGCGAAGCCTCGCTGGGGCCGGTGTTCGGGATCAAGGGCGGAGCGGCCGGCGGGGGGCTGACCCAGGTCGTCCCCATGGAGGATCTCAACCTCCACTTCACCGGCGACATCCATGCCATCGGCGCGGCCAACAACCTGCTCGCGGCGATGATCGACGCCTCGATCCTGCACGGCAACCCGCACAAGATCGACGCGCTGCGGATTGGCTGGCGGCGCGCCGTGGACATGAACGACCGGGCGCTGCGCCAGATCACGGTGGCCCTCGGCGGGCGCGCCAACGGCTACCCGCGTGAGACCGGCTTTGACATCACCGCAGCCTCTGAGGTGATGGCGATCCTTGCCGTGGCCCGCGATCTCCAGGACCTGCGGCGGCGGATCGCCCGGATCACGGCGGCGTACTCCTTCGACGGCGCCAAGGCGATCACCGCAGAGGATCTGGGCGCCGCCGGCGCGATGACCGTGCTGCTCAAGGAGGCGATCAAGCCCAACCTCGTGCAGACCCTGGAGGGACAGCCCGTGCTCATGCACTGCGGGCCGTTCGCGAACATTGCCCACGGCAACAGCTCGCTGATCGCCGACCTGATCGGGTTGAAGCTTGGCGACTACGTGGTCACCGAGTCGGGGTTCGGATCCGACATGGGAATGGAGAAGTTCTTCGACATCGTCTGCCGGTTTGGCAAGCTCACCCCATCGGCGGCGGTGGTCGTGACCACCGTCCGCGCGATCAAGCACCACGCCGGCCTCGACGACGATCCTCGCGTCGACCGATCGGGGAGCCTCAACGCGATCGAGGTGGGGTTTGCCAACGTCCGCAGGCACCTGGGCACAGTGCGCGCCTTCGGCGTTCCCGCCGTGGTCGCGGTTAACCGGCGCCCCGGTGACACCAACGAGGAGGTCGAACTCGTCAAGCGGCTGGCTCTGGAGGGCGGGGCGTTTGCCGCCGAGGCCAACGAGGGCTTCACCAAGGGCGGGGCCGGCGCGGCTGATCTCGCCGAGGCGGTGGTTGCGGCGTCCGACCAGCCCAACACGTTTCACCAGCTCTACCAGGACGACGAGCCGATCCAGGACAAGATCGAGACGTTGGCCCGCAAGGTCTACGGCGCCCGCGACGTCTACCTCTATCCCGAGGCGGAGGCCAAGATCGGTCAGTACACGCGAGAGGGGCTGGATCGCTTTCCGATCTGCATGGCCAAGACCCATTTGTCGCTGTCGTCTGACCCGACGCTGCTCAACGCTCCTGAGAACTTCACGCTCCCCGTACGTGATATCCGCGCCTACACCGGAGCCGGGTGGTTGGTGCCGCTGTGCGGAGACGTCCAGCAGATGCCCGGGTTGGGCAAGACGCCGGCGGCGCACAACATCGACATCGACGAACACGGCCGCACGGTGGGGTTGTTCTAAGGGGCGTAGCCTGAGCCCGCGATGCAGCCTCGAGCCGCCCCGCTAGCCGACCTGCCCGTACAAGAGGTGCTCGAGAGGCTGGCTGCCCGCACTCCCGGGCCAGGCGCTGGCACCGCTGCCGCGCTGACCTGCACGCTGGCTGCGAGCCTGGTCGAGATGGCGGCGCGCTTTGACTCCTCGGTCATGGCCGAGGCCCGGGTCGTGCGCGCGAGCGCCCTGCGTGAACGAGCACTGCTCCTGGCCGAACAGGAATGCAGCTCCTACGAGCCGGTCCTCGACGCGCTGGCCATGCCCGCCGACAACCCCCAGCGCGAGCAGCGGCTGGCGGCGGCACGCTCTTCGGCCTCGACCACGCCGCTGGCGATCGCCGGCGTGGCGGCGCAGCTCGCCACCCTGGCTGCCGAGTCCGCCCAGAGCGGCAGCGAGCATCTCATCGGTGAGGCGGTGGCCGCGGCCGAGATCGCCGACGGCGCCTGCCGGGCGGCCGCCCACCTCGTGCGCATCAACCTCCAGGGCT
>JBAPXO010000004.1:0-3981 GCA_049284255.1 Solirubrobacteraceae bacterium
CCGGGAGCTCGGGCCGTTCCCGCGCTGGTGGCAACGGCGGCGCTCGCACTCGTGGCCTGCGGCGGCGGCGCAACGAGCAAGAAGGACGTGATCGCCCGCGCCAACGCGATCTGCGCCGACGCTGTGCGCGACATCCGGGCCACGCCGGCGCCGGCCGGTGGCCAGATCTCGCTGCCGGCGCTCGCCACCTACTTGCGCCAGGTCCTCCCGACCGTGAAGAAGGAGGTCGCATCGCTGCGCGCCCTGCCCCGCCCCACGCAGAACCGGGCGCTTTTGAACAGCTACCTGGCGGCAGTCGCCGCCTCAGGTTCTGACTACGAGGCGCTGGCCAAGGCGGCGGCCCGTGGTGATCGCGCCGGGGTCTCCCAGGCCCTGGAGGCGCTGCAGACAAACCCGGACGAGAGCCTGGCTAGGCGCTACGGCCTAGCTCAGTGCGCTGGATCGACCGGCACCAGCGTGTCCTAATTCGCCTCCGGACGGCGAGCCTGCAAAGAGCGGAGGTCAGACCCCGGACAAGGCCCAGGCCCGCAGCGGCCCGCCTCAGCGTTGCCTAAGCACTACCTATATATTCGCCAAATGCATAGATTCTCTTCACGCGGCCGCCTCTCGCGTCCGCACCACCTTGGGGGCCAGGCCGGCGCCCCTCGATTCCTCCTCACCCTGCCCCTGCTGGGTCTCCTTGCGGCAGCGATGATGCTGCTCCCGTCACTGGCTTCCGCCGACACCTCGACGAGCCTCAACGTCGTCGGGACCAGCGACGTAAGCGACTCGGGCTTGATCGCGAAGGTGATCATGCCTGACTTCAACAAGGCGTATCCGCAGTACAGCTTCGCTTACCACGGATCGGCCACCGGTGTGGCCATCAACGCCGCCGAGAACCCAACCGGCGGTGCGACCAGCCCGAGCGCGCTGATCGTCCACGCGCCATCGCTGGAGAACCAGTTCGTCGCAAACGGCTTCTCGTACAACAACCAGTACGGCAACGCCATCTTCACCAACGACTTCGTCCTCGCCGGGCCTAACGGCGATCCGGCCAGGGTCGGCGCCAACGCTCCGCACAACATCGCCCAGGGGTTCGCTGACGTGGCGTCGGCGGGAGCGGCCGGCAAAGCGACCTTCTATACCCGCGGCGGTGCGACAACTGCGTCGGGAACGACGGTTGAGGAACATGCCCTTTGGGCACTCGTGCACACCTCGGGACTGCAGCCCGCGAGTCTGGTGCTGTGCAATGTGAGCGCCGCCGACGGCGGCGGGATGTCACCGATCAGCGCCACGAAGCAGTCGACCTCAGGACAGGCATGCCCCGACAATGGCACCGTAGCTGCGGCCGACGCGCCCTCTTGGTACTTCATCAACGGGGGCTCGACTCAGGCCGGCAACGTCACCGCCACCAACGCCTGCACCCAGGGCTCAAGCGGCGCGAACTCGTGCTACACGCTCAGCGACCGCGGCACCGTCGCCTTCCTGTCGACCGGGTCCTCGACGAACTCGATCCCCAACCTCAAGGTCCTGACCAGCGACAACAGCGCCACGGCGCCCGGCGGTCAGTACGAGCTGATCAACTACTTCCACGTCTACATCATCAACCCATCCAAGGCCGGAGAGGCGGTCAATCTCCAGGCGGCCCAGGACTTCGTCAACATGCTGACCTCGCCCAGCTTCCAGGCGCAGCTGAAGTCCTATCTGCCCGCCAGTGCCGGCGGGCCTCCGTTCGTGGCTGACGCGTCGCCGAACATCACCCTCACCAAGAAGCTTCCGACGACCTACAAGGCCGGGAAGAAGTGGACGGTGGCGGGGACGGTGACCAACGCTCAGCCCGGATACCCGGCGCCGTCAGGTAAGCCGGTCTCGGTCGATGAGATCGTGGGCGGATTGCCCGTGCCGGTGGCCACCGGCAAGACGAGTTCGACGGGCGGCTTCAGCATCAGCTACGTGCCGCCGTCCAACGGCTCCTATGAGCTGACTACGCCCCAGATCTCGCAGATCGAGATCCCCACCCTGAGCCCGCAGTACGGCGACATCCTGTCGCCGGCCGCGACCACGCCCGTGAAGACCACCGTGCACAGCGCGGTCACGAGCCTGCGCGTCAAGTCACAGGGCGGCAAGGCCCTGGTCTTCGGGACGGTCTCGCCCGGCACCGGCCACGTCAAGGCGTCGGTGACGGTCTATGACCGCAAGGGCACCAAGGGCAAGTTCAAGAAGGTCGCGACAGACCGGCTGAGCGCCAGCGACGCCAACTTCGCGGTCAGCGTCAACGCCAAGGCCGGCAAGTGGCAGTTCAAGGTCTCCTACGCGGACTCCAAGGCGGTCATCGGAGCGACCTCCAAGACGGTCAAGGCGACGATCGCCGCCAAGCCGTCCTCGAGCGTCAGCTTCAAGTCGGCCAAGGTCAACAAGGGAGCGCTCACCGTGTCGGGGAGCGTCAAGCCCAAGCCCGGCTCGTCGACCAGGGTCGAGCTGCTCGGCATGCGTACGTCCGGGGTCTCGGACAAGTTCGTCGAGTTCGGCAAGACCACGGTCAAGGCGGGCAAGACCACGTTCACGATCCGCGCCAAGGTCAAGCGCGGCTTCCGGACGATCCTCCAGCTCGAGTATCTGCCCAAGGGGCAGACCAGCTACTCGGGTCTGAAGACGGTCAGCTCCAAGTAGCAGACGATGCGCCCGCAGGCTGATGTCTCGCGGCCGCACAGGATGACCAGCCGCCACCTCGGGACTCTCCCGGGGTGGCGGTCGGGCCTGGCTGCGGTGCTGGCCCTAGCCGCGGCCGGTCCGTTCGCCGGGGTGGCCACCGCCGACCCCCAGACCCCGCTGGTGGTGGCGACCGTCTATCACTCCGGCGGCTCGCCCACGACCGACACGGTCTCACTTTCCCAGCTGCAGGCTGGCGCGGGCCGGTGCCCGCAGTACCAGCGGGGGACGATGGAGGAGGTTGGAGACCGGGGCCCGGTCGGCGTGAGCCTGCCGCCCGCCACAGTGGACACCGGGACATGGGCATTGTCCGACGTCCTGGCCTGTATGCAGACCCCGATCCCATCCCGGGCGGTCACCGGGGTCACGATTGCCCGGTCAGACGGATCCCCCGATCTGCGCCCCGGTGCTCAGATCGCTCCCGCGGATCTGGCCTCTCCGAGCGACTTCCAGAACACCGCGGAGAATCCGGTGATCTCCGACGAGGGGACCGAGGTGGAGTACGACCGACCGTGGCGGGGCGGCAGCGATCAGGACTACGAGGACCAGGTCAACGAATCGCCGCCGGTGTCGATCGAGGTCTTCGAGGGGCCGGCTCTCACCGTCAAGGCAACGGCTTCGCAAACGACGGTGGCCCCTAGGACAACGGTGAGCTTCAGCGCCACGGTTGCCGGCCCCGACGACGGCGGGCTCTCCTACAGCTGGAATTACGACGGCGCGGCGGCGAGCTCGACACTTCCCAATCCAAACATCGCGTTTCAGACCCCGGGAGTGTTCGACGTGACGCTGCTCGTGACCGACGCCGCGGGCGGAGGTGGGGGGACCGAGATCCCGATAACGGTCACGGGGAGTGCACCCGCCAACGGCTCGGGATCGCCCACCGGCCCGAACAAGAGCTCAGGCAAGACTCGGGGGGGAGCCCCCGGCAAGGCCCAGCCCCGCAGCAGCACGGCGGACAAGGGCGCGAAGGGCAACTCGGGCACCGGCTCGGGCTCGGGCTCGGCTACCAATAACCAGGGAGGTACCACCACAACGGGCTCCGCACCGAGCGGCTCATCTGGCGCGTCGACCACCAACCCGGCCTCGAGTTCCACCGCGGGGTCGGCCCACGGAGCCGCCAGCGCTCACGTCGCTTCCCCGCCACTGCCCCACGGACAAACCCATCGAACCCGCCCACCGCCACCGTCCTCGGCAAGTCGGGCTCCGCTCGTCGACGGCCGGCTGGTCTCAGACGTCATCCCGGTGGCCTCCGGCTCCAGCCCGCTCGTCCACAGCGAACCGGCCGCGGTAGCC
>JBAPXO010000005.1:0-2086 GCA_049284255.1 Solirubrobacteraceae bacterium
ACGCGCTGAGATCCGTGACGGCTCGAGAAGACCTCGCCGCCCTCGAAGCACAGCTGTACCGGATCTGGCTGCGGGCGATAGGGCTGGCCGGCGCGCCCTCCTGACAGGCGGCGGCGCCGCGCCGTAATCGCGTGTGGTGCCGCCGCAAACTGTGTCCGGTTCGGCAATCTGCATACTCTCGTGGTACGGTGCGCGGACGGTCGGGGACCGTGGCCGCAATTGGCTTCGAGGAGGAGATGAGGATGCGAGGACTCAAGTTCGCTGCCGTGATGGTGATTCTGGGGTCGGCGTGCGTGCCGGGCACCGCGGGGGCGTCTGCGCTCGTCCGCGGGTTCGCCAATCCGCCGGCGCCGGCGCATCCAGGCGTCTGGGCGACCGGCACCTCGTTTGCGCGGCCTGCCGCGACTGTCGGCGCGCTCGCCCAGGCCGGCTTCGGCACCGCCCAGCTCGACATCGACGTGAGCAATCCGTCGGTGGCGCGGAGCTCGCTGGCCGCCGCGCTCGCCACGGCGCGGCACGACGGCATCCGTCTCGATCCCAACGTCACCGGGCACCAGGCCTTCGCCAGCCCAGCGGTGACCACGGCGACCTCCATGCAGGAGCTCGTTCCGGCCGCTGTCTCGGTGACCGGGCCGGCGACCACCGCCGCTGCACCGCCGTATCCAAGCGGGCTGACCGGCTCACCCACGCTCGTGGCGGTGACCGCCGCGCGAGTGGTCCGAACCTCGGGTCAGACGACTCTGCTCGACCCAAGCTCAGCGGTCGATCTCACCCCGGACGTGGTCTCCGGAGTCGTGCACTGGACGGTGCCCGCCGGCAGATGGGAGCTGTTCGGCTTCTGGCGGCGAGCCACGGGACAGACTGTCGAGCGAAACCCATTTGAATCCCCGTCGGTGTGGAGCTCACGCGTTCCCACCACGAGTCCAGGTCAGTACTTCCTGGCTGACATCTTCTCCGGCACCGGCGTCAGCCAGGCGCTGTCCTCCGCGGCGAGCGATCTCTTCGGGACGGCCAACCTGAGCGCCCTGAAGGGGGAGCGAGCGACCCTGTTCCACGACTCGCTCGAGCTCCAGGCGGAGATGTTCTGGACCGGGGACTTCCCGCGGCAGTTCAGCGAGCGGCGCGGCTACTCGGTGATCAGGTACCTCCCCGCGCTGTGGAACGTGGCCGAGTCGTCGTTCGATCCGCTTGACCCGACCCAGGGTGGGCCGATCCCTCGGCCCGCGTTTGACTTCACCGGCGGCGTCGGCGCGCGAGTTCGCTACGACTACGCCCGGACTCTCACCGATCTCTACGTCGACCGCTACCTGAAGACACTCACGGCGAGGGCCCATGCGCTCGGCCTGAAGACCCGGGTGCAGGTGGCCTACAACTACCTCGGGCTCAACGTGACCCGGGCGGCCGAGGCGGTCGACATCCCCGAGACGGAAACGTTCGACCTCGGCTGGCCCAAGCCCTTCGTCAACACGTTGCCCCAGTACGGCACGCCGCGGTGGCGCTATCGCATCGACGCTATCCGCGAGACGGCCGCCGGAGCGCACATCGCCCACCACGATCGTGTCACGCTCGAGTGGGGCGACGACTTCGCCATCTATCGCAAGCAGCCCCTCCAGTACGCCAACGAGGTCAATCAGGCCGTCTCCGGCGGCGTGACCCAGCCATACCTGGCCGGCTTCATCGGGCCGGCTACCCAGCGATGGCCGACTCCTCCGCCCGGAACGGCGGCGATCGGGCTGGGCGAGAACTGGAGCACCAACTGGCCGCAGTGGCGAGACTGGCGGCCGCTTGACACCTACCTGGCCCGGACCACCGAGGTGGTCGAGCAGGGGTCTCCCCGCATGGACGTGGCGATCTACAACGACAACGGACTCTCCTCGCCGCATGACTCGAGTCCGATCTGGGCCAACCCCAAACTCAGCGCCCGGGGCTACAGCTACGAGTTCGTGGATCCGGTGTCGCTGACCATGCGCGAGGCCGGCGCGGTCACGGGACGCCTGTTCGGGAACGGGCCCGATTACCGGGCCCTCGTCGTCAACAACCAGTCGACCATCCCCGCCGACACCGCGCAGGCGATCCTGCGCATGGC
>JBAPXO010000006.1:0-6906 GCA_049284255.1 Solirubrobacteraceae bacterium
CCCGTGCCGGATAGGTGCGGGTGTCGACCTCAACCTGCGGCTCGACCCCCAGCGCCCGGGTGATCACCGAACGCTGCGGGTGCTCGGCGGCCTGCTCCTCGGTGAGCTTGCCCTCGCGGATGAGAAAGCCGACCAGGGAGTGGTCCTGAGTGAGGCGAGTGAGCGTCCCGTCACGGAAGATGTAGGCCCGGCTGTCGCCGACGTGAGCGATCACCAGATCGTCGTCCTGGAGGAAGGCGGCCGTAAGGGTGGTGCCCATGCCCTCGAGCTCCCGGTCGGTGCGCGATAAGTCGTAGATGCGGCGGTTGGCCGACTGGATCCGTACGGTCAGGCGCTCCTGAGCCGACCCGTCCTCGGGCAGCTCATCATGGAACTCCTCCACCGCCAGTCGGGACGCCACCTCCCCGGCCTGGGCTCCGCCCATGCCGTCGGCGACCACGAAGACCGGCGCGCGGACGTAGGCGTTGTCCTCGTTGTCACGGCGCTGGCGACCCGTGTCGGTCTTCCAGATCATGTCGGCGGCGCGAAGCATCGGCTACGGGGTCAGGGTCATTGCAGGTAGGAGAACTCGCTGTCGCCGATCCGGATCCGGTCGCCGTCGTGCAGGGGCTGGGGTCCTGTAAGGGGATGCTCGTTGAGATAAGTGCCGTTGGTCGACCCGAGATCCTCTATGACCACCACGTGACCCTCCCGCGTGATCCGAGCGTGCCGTGAGGACGCGAACGGATCCTCGAGCTGGATCTCGACGTCGCCGCGCCCGAGCGTAGCGCCCTCCATCAGGTCGTAGGCCACCCCACCCTCATGCCCAGAGGCGCGCTCGACCAATAGCCGCGGCTCAAAATCTTCATGCCCGTCGACGTCGGCCACTGGCTCGTACATGCCGGTTTGCTGATCCTGGACCGGGTTCTGGGACGCCATCACGCCACCGCGAGGGCGACGCAGATCCCGCAGGGCGCTCCACGCGACCCACATGAGAAACAGGTAGAGAACGGCCAGGAAGCCGAACTTCAAGCCGACTGAAACGGGCTGAAGCATCGCGACTACTCCAGCTCGAACCTGAGAACCGTCGTCCCCAGCTCGATCTCATCGCCCGGCTTGAGCACTTCCGGGCCCTCCAGACGCTGCCCGTTGAGGCGCGAGCCATTAGTCGACCCGAGATCGCTGACTACCCACGAGCCTCCCCTCGGCCGGATCTCCGCGTGCGTGCGGGAAACATTGGGGTCATCGACCATGACGTCGCATTGGCGGCTGCGACCCATCGTGGCGCCCGCCGGTCCGACCACCAGCCGCTTGCCGCCCATCACCAGCAGCGCGGTATGGGAGCGGGAGCGGGCCCGTTCCTCAAGGGGTTGCGCGACCCTGCCGGCGGTGCTGTAGACCATCGTGCGCCCGGACTCCTCGGCGACGGGCGACGGCTCCGCCGAGTCGTCCTGGGGCGGGCTGACGACTCGGGTCTGGATTCCAAATTCCCCTAGGCCGAGCCGGTCGTCGGTCTCGAACTCGACCACCGGCCGCGACGTCAGCACCAGGTGCTCGCGCCGGGCATGCTCGAGCAGGTAGCCGGTGAGCTCAGAGGCCAGCGCATCCTCGTAGTCGGCGAAGCGCTCGCGGTCACGGGGGGACAGATAAACGCGGTACTCATTGGGGACATAGGTCCGCGACAGCGAGGCGGATTTGTGCTCCTCCATCTCACGCGTCAGCCTGCGGGCGATCTCGACCGGACGCACCTCTGACCTGAAGGCACGGCTGAACGTGCCTTCGACCAGGCCGGCAATCTTGCTCTCGAGACTCTTGAGGACACTCATGGGACGCCCCTTGGGGGCGGGTCCATGCTACGGAACTCTGGCCTCAGAGCCCGGTGATTGCAACGTCCGCCGCCAAGCCTGCCATCCGGCGGGCGCCAAGACCAGGATTCCGGCGGTGACCGCCCCCAGGACAAGGCTCGGTGGCTGCCCTGGCCCGCTCGCGTGGCCGGCGGCCTGAATCGACGCCGTGGTGGCGGCCGCGAGCATCGCGGCCCAGATCACGACGCGGACCATGTCGAGCGCCAGGTTGCGCCCGCGGGCCAGCCACGGCACCATGGCGGCCCCGATCCCCCACACCGCCGCAGGCGCGAGCACGCCGGCCGTGACAAATGTCACAAGCAGCGGATCGACTGTCTGGGCGACAGATCCCTCCCAGGCGCCGAGCGAGGGCGCTCCGGCGATGGCGGGCAGGTACAGCACCCGGTCCGAGATGGCGGCGGCGAAGAGCAGCCACAGCCACCCCACCGCACCCAGCACCGCCCGGCGCCAGACCGTCCCGGCGCGCCCGGCCAGGGCAGGCCAGGCGCCCGCCAGACCGATCATCCCCAGCGCCGGTGCGACGGCCGCCAGTGGCCAGGCGGTGGCGCGAGCCGGGAGCAGCACGACCGGGAGCAGGCCGGCGATCCCCAGCACTACAGCGGCGCCCGCATGGTGCGACGCGACCGCCGAGACGCAGAGGGCGATCGTGAGGGCCGCCCAGCCCAGGCGCGGCAGCAGAAGCGTCGCCGTGCCTGCGATCAGGGCAGCGAGCGCCGGGGGGATCGGAGAAGGGGCGAGGAGAACGACATCGATCCAGGCGGTGAGCGCCGCAGCCACGACAGCTCCGGCGGCGCGGGCGGGCCAGGCATCGGCCGGCGGAAGATCCGGCTCTGCAAACGCCGCGGCCCGTCCCAGGCGCCCGCGCTGCGCACGACGCTCGAAGTCGCGACCGGAGCGGTCGGCGGCGAGTGGATGGTCGTCTCCCGGCTCGAGCGGGGGCTCGGCTTGGAGCGGCCGTGTCGCGCCCGTGACCCAGGGACTGGAGACGACGCCCGGCTCGTCGCTGACGCGCCCCGCCGCCGCCTGCAACGCCAGCCTGAAATCCGTTATCGATCCGCGCTCGCGCGGGCGGGGGCGCAGGGCTAAATCGATCCCCTGGCCGAGCTCCCGTGGCAGATCACGGCGCTGGCGGCGCAGAGGGGGCAGGTGAGCGCCGAGCTGCCGCGCGCGCCGGGCCGCGGCGCCGTGGGCAACCGGGTTGCGCCCGGTCAGTGCCTCATAGACGACCAGAGCGAGCGAGAACAGATCGGCCGGGGCCCCCGCCTCAAGGCCGGCAGCCTGCTCGGGAGCCATGTAGGCGAGCGTTCCCAGGACGTCGCCGGTTAGCGTCAGCGCGTCGCTATCGATCACCCGCGCCACCCCGAAATCGGTCAGCTTCGCGAGCTGGGTGGCGCTCGGGGGCGCCTCGGGAACGAGCACATTGGAGGGCTTCACGTCCCGGTGGACAACGCCCTGGGCGTGGGCGTGGGCGAGCGCGTCGCAGAGGTTGATGGCGATCGCCACGATGTCGCGGTCCGAGAGCCGGCCGGACTCCAGCAGTGCGCCGAGCGTGTCGCCGATTACGAGCTCGGAGACCAGGTAGGCGCCCTCGTCGTCGACCGCGGCCTCATACAGGGTCACGATCCCGGGGTGGGTGAGGCGCGCCGCGGCGCGGGCCTCGCGTTCGAAGCGCCCCGAGACGATCCGCTCGCGGGCCAGGATCTTGACCGCGACATCGCGCTCGAGGCGCTCGTCGCGCGCCATCCAGACGGTGCCGAAGGCGCCGGCACCCAGTCTGCGCGTCAGCCGGTAACGATCGAGCACCACCGGAGCCGGGGCGGCGTCATGCGTCGACAGCCGTCGAGTGCGACCGGTCGCGAGCTGGGCCGTGGATGCCCGGTCAGACCTCATGGCTGGCTTTTCCACGCGCGCGCTCGTGTACCTGCGCGCGCGTGGCCGCCGGCTGGCGCGTTTGCGCTCGCGCACGCGCGCTTGCGCGTTTGCTTATCTAGCCGTGGTGGTGTGCATACTGGTCGCTTAACCAGTTCCCGCAAGGAGCAATTTCAGCTTGTCGTTCTTCGACGAGACCGACGAACCACCTACGGAGTCTCGGACGGCCACCCGGATCTCCCAGCGCCCGGTCACCCGCGGCACGCCCCGCCGCCGGCGCCCGTCTGGGCCGGGAGGCGGACGGCCGCCCCATGACCAGCAGTCGATCCAGGTGCGGCGGGCGATCGCCCTGGGGGCGATCGTCGTCGTGATCATCCTGCTCGCAGTCCTCGTCAACAGTTGCGAATCCAGCCAGCGCACCAACGCGCTCAAGGACTACAACAACAACGTCTCGTCGCTGATCTCGCAGTCCGACAGCACCGGCCACAACGTGTTCACCGTCCTCTCCGCCGGGGGCGGCTCGGGCAGCGGACAGCAGATCGAGAACCAGATCAACCAGGCCCGGGTGAGCGCCCAGTCCCAGCTCGACCAGGCCAAAAAGCTGAGCGTGCCGAGCGAGGTCAAGACCGCCAACCAGCATCTCGTGCTCGCCATGCAAATGCGGCTGGACGGGATCACGAACATCGCCGCCCAGATCCAGCCGGCGCTCGGTCAGAGCGCCAACAAGGACGCGATCAACTCGCTGGCCGCCGAGATGGCGCGGTTCTATGCCTCCGACGTGCTCTACAAGAGCTACACGGCGCCCGAGATCGCGGGCGCCCTCCACGGGGCGGGGATCCAAATCGGCGGGGCCAACGGCGAGACGATCAACGGCGGCCAGTTCCTGCCCGACATCCAGTGGCTGAACCCGAGCTTCATCGCCGGTGAGCTCCACGTCGCGGTCCCGGGGGTCGCCCCGGGCAAGGTTACGCCCGGGCTACATGGACACGAGCTGAACTCGGTCAGCGTCGCCGGCACCACCCTCCAAGGCAACGCCACCAACACGATTCCGGCCAAGCCGGCGCCGACCTTCACGCTGCACTTCACCAACGACGGCACCAACACCGAGTCCGACGTCATGTGCGAGGTCACGGTGACCGGCACGAGCGCCAGCGGCAAGGCGGTGGTGCCCCAGACCACCGCCGGCCAGTCGACGACCTGCAACGTGACGCTTTCCTCCCCACCGGCGGCCGGCACCTACACCGTCAAGGCAACGGTCGAGAAGGTGCTGGGCGAGAAGAACCTGAACAACAACTCGCTCTCCTTCCCCGTGACCTTCCAGTAGCGGGCGGCCGGGACCCCCGCTGCGTCCCGGCTTGACCGTATCCTTCCTGCGGTGCACGACCTGACGAGCACCGAAGGGGTAATTGCGCTGGCCGCTGCCGCGGTCGCCGTGGTGGCGCTGCTGATCAGCTTGATCCTGTCTTTTCGCCTGCGCCGCTACCGCTCCGACCAGCGCCTCGTGCTCGGCGAGCGCCGCGAGGACCTGGTGGCCCACGCGGCCGCGCTCCAGAACCAGTTCGAGGATCTCAGCCAGTACGTCGGCGATGTTGCCGCCCGCCTGGATGAGCGTATGGCCACCGCCGAGGAACGCCTCGACGGCGCGATCTGCCACAGCTCGCTCGTCCGCTATGACGCCTACGGAGAGATGTCGGGCCGCCAATCCACGTCGATCGCTTTGCTCGACGCGCGGCGGACCGGGGTCGTCCTGTCCTCGATCCACCACCGCGACCAGGCCCGGATCTACGTAAAGCAGATCCACGAGGGCCAGGGAGAGCTCGAACTCTCGCCTGAAGAGGCCGAGGCGATCAAAGTGGCTCTCGAGGGCAGCGGCGGCAACGCCTACCCGGCCGCCCGGTAACTCTTCGCGGCGCAGCCGGGCAGAGATGCAGAGCTCCAGGCGGACCTGATGCGCATCGGCTACTTCGGGCCCGAGGGCACGTTCACTCAGGAGGCGCTGCTCGCCGACACGGCCGGCGCCCAGTTCGATGCCGTCCCCCTGCCCACGATCTACGACACCGTCATGGCCGTCCACAGCGGCACCGTCGACCGGGCCCTGGTCCCGATCGAGAACTCTCTGGAGGGCTCTGTCAACGCCACCCTCGACGCGCTGGCCATGGAGACCGAGGATGTGGCGATCGTCGGCGAGGTCGTCCACCCGATCCGCCACTGCCTGATCGCGCGGACCGAGCTCGAGCTCTCCGACATCGAGGTGGTGGTCTCCCATCCCCAGGCCAACGCCCAATGCGCGCGCTTCATCCGCACTCGGTTGCCGCGAGCGCAGGTGCTGGCGGGGACCTCGACGGCGGATGCGGTACGTACGGTGGCCGGACACGACGGGCCGTGGGCGGCGCTCGGCAACCGCGTCGCCGCTGAGCGCTATGACTGCCGGGTATTGCGGTCGGGGGTCGAGGACGTCGCCGACAACGAGACCCGGTTCGTGTGGCTGGCGCGCTCGGAGGCCTCGGACGGACCGCCTGGCCCGGGCCGCTCGATGGGCCCCTTCAAGACCGCGATCGTCTTCTGGGGGATGGGGTCGGAGGCCCCGGGGTGGCTCGTCGCCTGCCTGTCAGAACTCGCGCAGCGCGACGTCAACATGACCCGGATCGAGTCGCGCCCCCGCAAACAGGGACTCGGTCGCTACATGTTCTTCGTCGACCTCGAGGGCAGCCCTGACGAGCCGCACGTGGCCGCCTCCCTGGCCGGCGTGCGTTCCCACGTCCAAGTGCTTCGGATCCTGGGCTCATTTCCGACGGCGTAGACGCCGTCGCCGGACTCTGCGGGGCGGGCCAGACGCTGCGGGACGGGCTGGCTGGCGGCGGCAGCCTCGGTGGAAGATGCGTCCGCTCCACCGCTAGACTGGCGGCCAACGCAGCCATGGCCTCCTCCGTACCAGCAGAGCCATTGTGGTCCGCGCCGCATTCTGAGCACCAGCGGCGCGGGCGAGAGGTTGGCCGGGTGCTCGTACTGAATGCGACGTTCGAGCCGATCAACGTCTGCACCGTTCGCCGCGCCGTCGTCCTGCTGCTCAAGGAGAAGGCCGAGGTCATCGAGCATGGGGAGCTGAGGCTGCACTCCGCCACCTCGACGATCGCTCGCCCGGTCGTCATCCGCCTGGTCAGCTACGTCCGCATCCCGCGCGACACCCACCGCC
>JBAPXO010000007.1:0-2582 GCA_049284255.1 Solirubrobacteraceae bacterium
CCAGCGCTCGAGGACGAGCTCCTCGAGCTCGGGGAAGGAGACGCGCGAATCTACGGGGCGATGAGGGCTGCTCATGGGCCGGGGATTGTAGGAACCCCCGGCAGCGGCGCCGCCTTAGGCGCCAGCCTCGGCCGACGGCGGAGCCCCGGCGTCAGCGACCGGGCGCACACCCCCGTGCGGAGTCGCCGGCTCGAGCTTGGCCATCAAGGTGTCGCGAGCGGCCAGGGGCGAATCGCCGAGGCGCACGACGGTGCTCGCACCGGTGTCGGGTACGGCCCCTCGGTAATCGAAGACCGCGGCCTCTCTGACGGTCGAGCGCACCGCGTAGACCAGGCGCCCGATCGAATCAAGGGTGACGCGCTGCCCGGTGAGCACGAGCGCGCTGGGGTCGAGCGCGCGCAGCGCTCGTCCGAGGCGCGTGAGCTCGACCGCCGGCGTCAGCGCCAGGGTTCGCACTCCGGAGCGGCGCAGCATCACCTCGAGCGCCTGGGCGTGAACAGCGTCGAGGTCGCAGGGGGCGGAGGCGTCGAAGATCATCACGCCGGTACGGCGCGTCGCCGGAGGGGCGATGCGGCGCTGGGCCGAGAGCCAGCCGGTGGCATGACGCCACGCGAACTCGTACTCGGCGGTGTTGGCGCCAGGCTCGAGCAGCGAGGTCACGGCGGCGAGCAGTACCTCCTCGATCGTGCGCTCGACCGAGCGCAGGCCGAGGCTTTCCTCCAGCAGCCGGTTGGCGGTGTCCTCGTCAAAGGCCGAGAACGCCGATGCCAGCCGCAGCGGAGTCGAGGGGCCCTCGCCGCGCTCGCGGGCGAGCGAGATCGCCGAGGAGACGTTGTGGGTTTCGGCGAGCGTGAGGCGAAGGGCCTCGATCTCGGTCAGCGAGTACTGGCGATGGCCCCCGGCTGAGCGGTGGGGCTGGGGGAAGCCGTACCGGCGTTCCCAGCTGCGCAACGTGTTCGGGCTGATCCCGAGCATGACGGCAGCAGCATTGGTTCGAATTCCATTCATCAGGTCCATTTATCTCTTTATCGGCAGCTATGCGCAAGTTCCGCAATCGGATCTGCAACTTGGGTGTGCGATTGCGTGCGCAGGACTCCAACAATCCGCGTGGAACGCGCGCGGATAAAGGGAGCGACCCCGGGAGGCGGGAGCGGCCCCGGGAGGCCGGCCGCGTGTACGGCTAGTGATGGGCGCTGCGCGGCTAAAGACTGGCGCTGCGCCGCTAAAGACTGGCGCTGCGCCGCTAAAGACTGGCGCTGCGCGGCAGAGCGGCGCCGTGACCGGCTGCGGGCATCGGCACCCGCCGCTCGTTCTCGGCGAGCTCCAGGAGCCGGGTCTGAGCCGCCCGTGCTCCCGCGGGAAGATTCCGGGTGCCGGTGGTCCGCATGCGGACGTTCTCTCCTCCCCGTCTGTAGACCGCGACGGGCATCGCGCCTGCGGCCAGGCGGATCGCGTAGGCCCAGCGGGCCACCACGTCGTCGTCCAGATGGGATCCGGCGACGACCACGAGGTTCGGGCGATGGACGGCGACCGCGTCGCCTATACCCGAGACGCCGCGGGCAGAGAGGCTGAGGACATTGATTCCGGCTCGCGCGCAGAAGAGCTCGAGCGCCCGTAGGTGGGGCGCATCCGGATCAAGCTCGTCACGAGTGGCGTCGCCGATCACGATCGACACCGGTCGTACCGGAGGCGGTGCAAGGCGGATTGCGCGCCTCAGCCAATCACCGGCCCAGTGGGAGGCAAACGCCCATGCCGCCGACTCGTTACCGAAGCGTCTCAAGACCTCCTCGAGCGTCGGGAGCAGGACTTCTTCGACCGATCGCTCGACCGATCGCAGGGCCAGTGCGGCCTCGATCGCGGTATCGGCACGCTCGCGCTCGTAGGAAACCAACGCTCCGACCAGGGAATTTGCATCGGCCGCGAGGCCCTCACGCGCGCGGGAAACTGCCGACGAGATCGAGAGCCCCTCCTGTAGCGCGTCGCGCAGCGCCGCTATCTCCCCATGCGTGAAAAGACGGTGTTTTCCGGGCGAACGCTGGGGTTTTGGGAACCCGAAACGCCGCTCCCACGCCCGCAAGGTATTGGGGCTGACGTTGAGCAACGTAGCCGCTTCGCTCGTCTTCAGATAACGCACGTGTCTACGAAAAGTGTGTTTGACATTGCACCCTTAAGGTGATGGTCTTAAAATTGCACGGGATATTGACCAAAATACTGTGCAAAAGAGTAGAGGTCTGGAGCCCGCTGAACTGCTGAATCCGTCCTCTATTTGTACCGCACGCAGCCGGGAGGGAAGTCAGAAGTTGCTGCTCTTGGCGCACCGTCCAAAAGTAGGCCGGCCACGGGACCCCGAGCCACCGCTGCCGAAGGGAGGACCCATGATCTGGCGCATCCCGTAGCTCTCTGACTTGGTTTGACGGACAAATGAGCGTACCTTTGCTCCATGGCTCGGCCAGCAGCCACGTTGCGTGCTGCCAACGTGTACCGGATCGGTTTCGGCGTGTGCTTGGTTGGAATTCCGGCTTGCGTTGTCGTTGCGGCGCTTCAGGCGGGCACCGATAAGGGTCTTCACAGCGCCTTAGCGA
>JBAPXO010000008.1:0-1929 GCA_049284255.1 Solirubrobacteraceae bacterium
TCGACATCACGAGCCCGGCGCCGTTGCCGAGGATCCCGATGTTCCCGTCGAGCTTGACGAACGTGAGGCCCCGCTCCTTGGCCATCCGTTCCTGGGGGTCCTCGGCCGACGGATCGCGGAGCTCCGCGTTGTCCGGGTGACGGAACAGCGCGTTGTCGTCGAGCGTGACCTTCGCGTCGAGCGCCTTGACGTCGCGCTCGGGGGTGACGATCAGCGGGTTGACCTCGACGAGCGTCGCTTCCTCCGCGACGAAGACGTCGTACAAACGAGCCAGCATCGCGCCGACCGGGCGGACGACGTCGGCGTCGACGCGAGCCTCGAACGCGAGCCGGCGCCCGTGGAACTCCTGGAATCCGAGCAGCGGATCGACGTGCAGTCGCGCGATCGCGTCCGGGTCCTCGTCGGCCACCGCTTCGATGTCCATCCCGCCCTTGGTCGAGAGCATCACCAGCGGCGCCTTGGCCGAGCGGTCGAAGACCACCGAGGCGTAGTACTCGGACGCGATCTGCGAGGCCCCCTCGATCCACAGCTCGTGGACGGTGAGCCCGCGGATGTCCATGCCGAGGATCGCCCGGGCGTGCTCCTCGGCCTCGGCGCGGTCGTTGGCGATCTTGATCCCACCGAGCTTGCCGCGGCCTCCGATCTGGACCTGGGCCTTGATCGCGCACGGGTAGCCGATGGCCTCGGCGGCGGCGATGGCGTCTTCAACGGTGCGGGCGGGCTGGCCGTCGGGAACCGGGACGCCGTGGCGGGCAAACAGCTGCTTGCCCTGGTATTCGAGCAGATCCATCGCGGCGCTCACTCTATTGATCGACGTGCGCGGGCGACTTCACGACGCGACCCCGGGGCGCCGTGCGTGCTGCAAGTGGTCCACCGCGACGCGTGTTTTGCCTGCGCCATGGCATTATCAGCCGGCTATGGCGATTCCGAAGACAATTTCCTTTGTCACGTTCGACGTCTACGGGACGCTGATCGACTGGGATACCGGCGCCTATGACGCCTTCAAGGCCGAAGCCGACCGCGACGGCTTCACGGTCGAGCGCGATGAGCTGCTGCCGCTCTTTCACGAGATCCAGCAGCAGATCGAGGCCGGCTCCTACGAGCTCTATGCCGAGGTGCTGCGGCGCACGGCGGTGCAGATCGCCAAGCAGCTGGCGTGGCCGCTGGAGCCGTCACGGTCGGGCTTTCTGCCGGACTCGGTGCACCGCTGGAAGCCCTTCAAGGAGACCAATTCGGTTCTGCAGAAGATCGCCAAGGCCCACAAGGTCGGCCTGATCTCGAATATCGACGACAAGCTGCTGGGGCAGACGCGCCGGCACATCCCGCTCGACTTCGACCTCGTGGTCACCGCCCAGCAGGTCCGCTCCTACAAGCCTGATCCCGCCCACTTCACCGAGTGCGAGCGACGCATCGGATCAAAGAAGGGCTGGGTTCACGTCGCGGCCAGCTACTACCACGACGTCGAGCCCTGCCTGAAGAAGAAGATCCCGGTCATCTGGGTCAACCGCACCAAGCAACCGCTCGAGGCCGGGCAGAAGAAGCCCGACGCCGAAGTCGCTTCCCTGCGCGAAGCCGCCAAGCTGGTCGGCGTCGGCTGATCACGGGCGTGGCCGAGCCACTCTGCGCTCGTCTGCTGCCTGAGCCATAGCCGTGCGTGCGGTCGCGCTCGACGCCGACGTGATCGTGTTCGTCTCCGACGTCTGGCAGACGACGGCGACCGCCGTACGGGCGGGCGAGGAGGGGTTCCTGATCGACTCCCCCGTTTACCCCGAGGAGCTGCGAGCGCTCCCTGACGTGCTGGAGCAGGCCGGCTTCCCGGTCTCGGGCCTGCTCGTGACCCATGGTGACTGGGATCACCTGCTCGGCCGCCTGGCCTTCCCCGAGGCGTCGCTGGGGTGTCCGGAAGCGACGGCGCAGCGACTGGCGGCG
>JBAPXO010000009.1:0-9235 GCA_049284255.1 Solirubrobacteraceae bacterium
CTCGCGCAGGACCACGACCGCCAGCGGACGCTCGCCCCAACGGTCATCGGGGATCGCGATCACGGCCGCTTCGGCCACAGCGTCGTGGGCCATAAGCAGGTTCTCGAGGTCGACCGAGGAGATCCACTCGCCGCCGGACTTGACCAGGTCCTTGGAGCGGTCGCAGATCCGCAGATTGCCTGACTCGTCGATTGCGACGACGTCGCCGGTGGCAAACCAGCCGTCCTCGGTGTACTTCTCGGCGCCCTGGCCGCGGTGATAGGAACGCGCCACCCACGGGCCGCGGACCTCGAGCTCGCCCATCGCCGTGTCGTCCCAGGGGATCAGCTCTCCATCCTCACCGCGCGCTCGGATCTCGACGAATGGCGTCGGGCGACCCTGGCGGCCGCGATAGGCGTACTGCTCGTCGGCGGACGCGTCGTCGAGCTCACGCGGCAGGCGGCAGACGCTGCCCACCGGCGAGGTTTCGGTCATGCCCCAGGCCTGGACGATGGTCACGCCGTGGCGGTCAAAGCCGCGCAGCAGGCTCTGGGGTACAGCCGATCCTCCGACCAACAGCATGCGCAGGGCACTCAGATCCCAGCGATCGGGCTCTGCCTCGAGCGCTTGCAGAACGGCCATCCACACCGTCGGCACGCCGGCCGACACGGTCACCCGCTCGGATTCGAAGAGGTCGAGCACGCTCTCGGCGTCAAGCTTGGGACCCGGGAGCACGAGGTCTGACCCGACTAGCGCGGCCGTGTAGATAAGGCCCCAGGCGTTGGCGTGGAACATCGGCACGACCGGGAGCAGCGTGTCCCGGGAGGAGACGTCGTTGGCGTCGCGCAGCGACGCGACCAGGGAGTGCAGGACGAGGGCGCGATGCGAATAGAGCACCCCCTTTGGCCGCCCCGTGGTCCCCGACGTGTAACACATGGCCGCCGCTTGGCGCTCCTGGGCTTCGGGCCACTCCATCGGCTCGGCTCCGGCGATCAGAGCGCTGTAGTCCAGGTAGCCCTCGGGCACCGTCCCCGAGCGCGAGACGACGATGACCTGTTCGAAGTCCCGGGCGTCGCGGAACGTCTCGAAGACATCCAGCAACGACTCGTCGACGAAGATCACACGGTCCTCGGCGTCGTTGGCGATGAAGCTCAACTCGTCGGGATGCAGGCGCGGGTTCAGGGTGTGGATCACGGCGCCCATCGACGGCAGCGCGAAGTACAGCTCCAGATGCTCGGGCTGGTTCCAGAGCAGCGTCGCCACCGGATCTCCGGGGCCGATCCCCAGGCCTCCAAGGGCCGTGCCGAGCCGGCGGGCGTTGCCCGCGCACTCGCCGAACGTGGTGCGTCCGACAGATCCGTCGGGACGTCTGAAGACGACTTCACGGCCTGGGCTCAGGCGCTCCACGCGTTCCACGAGCGACGTCAGCGACAGCGGATAGTCGTCCATCATCAGCCCTTCGCGCATGCTCTCTCCCAATCGATCGCCTTCGGTGCGCAAAGCATGAGCGTACGCGGTGCGACGTGCAAGCCCGAGGCGTCGCCGGCCCCAGGCGGTCACGAGCACCTCGCCGCCTCAGGCGGTCACGAGCACCTCACCGCCTCAGGCGGTCACGAGCACCTCGCCGGCCTCGGCGGGCAAGCGGTTCACGGGCACCTCGGTGACCGCCGGGGTCTCGGGGCGTGTGCCGGGCAGGGCCAGCCGGACGATCTTCTTGACTACCGACCCGAACTGCGTGTGCAGCGGACCGGCGTTGTAGGGCAGGCCGTAGCGAGCGCAGATGTCACGCACCTCGCCCGCGAGCTCGGCATAGCGGTGCGCCGGAATGTCGGGGAACAGGTGATGCTCGATCTGATGCGAGAGGTTGCCGCTGAGGATGTGGAACAGACGGCTGCCGGTCAAGTTGGCCGAACCGAGCATCTGGCGCACATACCAGCCACCGCGGGTCTCGCCCTCCACCTCCTCCTCGGAGAACTCCTCGACGCCGGCGGGGAAGTGGCCGCAGAAGATGATCATGAACGACCACAGGTTGCGCGTCAGGTTGGCGGTCAGGTTGCCGGTGAACACGAACGGCGCCGCAGGCCCGGCGAGCAGCGGGAAGACGACGTAGTCCTTGAGGACCTGGCGGCGCCCCTTCTCCCATACCGCACGCAGGATGTCGCGCTTGTCCGCCAAGGTGATCTCGCCGGCCTCGATGCGCTCGAACTCGAGGTCGTGGACGGCGACCCCCCACTGAAACAGGAGCGCGAGCAAGGTCGCGTAGACCGGGTTGCCGATGTCACGCGGGCGCCATGGCTGGTCCTCGGACATGCGCAGGATCCCGTAGCCGATGTCCCGGTCCTTGCCCAAGACGTTGGTGTGGGTGTGATGCATGTAGTTGTGGGAGTGGCGCCACTGGTCGCCAGGACACGCCGTGTCCCACTCAAAGCGCTTGGAGTCCAGCGCCGGATCCTTCATCCAGTCGTACTGGCCGTGCATCACGTTGTGGCCGATCTCCATGTTGTCCAGGATCTTGGAGAGCGCCAGGGCGGTCGTGCCGCCGAGCCAAGCGGGGGGCAGAAAACCGGCGAAGAGCAGACCGCGGCCGGCGATCTCGAGCGCCCGCTGAGCCTTGATCATCCTGCGGATGTAGGTGGCGTCGCGCTCGCCGAGGTCCATGATGACGCGCCCGCGCAGCTCGTCGAGCTCGTCTCCGAGCGCCTCGATCTGTTCGTTTGTCAGGGTGGGGTGGGAAGTGCTCATGGGTGGGTGTCAGTTCCTCTCTCTGTGACTTGGTTCGCTAGAGCTCGAGCGCGACGTCTCCGACGGGCGCCGAGATGCAGAGCTGGATGTCTTCGTCCTCTTCGTCTGAGACCTCGCCGGAGCGCAGGTTGCGCACGCTTCCCGCTGACTTGCGGCACGTGCAGGTGTGGCAGATGCCCATCCGGCAGCCGAACTCAGGCGACAGCCCTGCGGCTTCGGCCTGCTCGAGCAGGGTTCCGGTGCTCAGCGGCGTGCTCTGGCCGCTGCGCAGGAAACGCAGCGTGCCGCTCGCCGCCTCCCCAGTCACGCTCAAGCTCGGCGGCGTGAAGGTCTCGGTGAGCAGCTGCGATTGGGTGCCCCCGCGCTGCTCCCATGCCTCTTGGGCGGCCGCGATCAGTTGCGCAGGCCCGCACACAGCGCCCCAGCAGGAGGCGTCGAGATCGCCGAGCGCGCTCGCCGTCAGATGTTCGCGCGCGCCCTCCCGCGTGCAGGAGTAGTGCACGTCGAAGCCCCGGCGGCCCGACGCCAGAGCGCGGACCTCCGGCGCATACAGCCAGTCGGCTCGCGTGCGCGCGAAATGCCTGAAGACGATTTCCCCGGGGTGGTCCTCGTCGAGCAGCGTGCGCAGCATCGACATGACCGGCGTGATGCCGCTGCCGCCGCTGATCAGGATGACCCGCTGCGGCCGGCGCTCGGGCAGCACGAACTCCCCCTGGGCGTTTGAGAGATGGAGAACGGTCCCGGGCGTCGCCAGGCTCGGCAGCTGACCCGAGACCAGACCCCCAGGGTGCTCGGAGACCGTCAGCTCGAGCTCGCGGCCCTGGGCGTGCTGTGAAGCAGCCGGCGAATAGGTTCGGGTACGGCGAACCCCGTCGATCTCGATCCCGACGCGGACAAACTGGCCGGCCGTAAATCCCTCCCACGCCGAGTTGGCGCGCAGCGACAGCGTGACGCTACGCGCGGTCTGCCGGCGGGCGCTCACGACCTCGGCACGGGCCTCGGCAACCGTCATGGCGGGCTTGATGAGCTCCAGGTACCGGTCGACGCCGTGCGGGCCGAGCAGGAGGTCGACGATCGGCGAGCGAAGCAGGCGACGGGTCACGCTTGAGCGGCCAGGTGCTGAAGTGGTTGCGGTCATCATTCCCTCGTTTGTGTACAACCGTTCACTAAGTATGATTAGCGAATTCTCCCCGTGATGCAAGGGCAAGACCGGGTAATGTGATGACCTTCACATACGATGGTGAACAAGCGTACGCATAGATCTCGGCCGTCTGGACGACACCCGTCGCACCGCTCCGCGGGGCGCAACGGCACCGAACGCCGGTCCCAGGCCGAGCGCCGGCAACAGACGCGCCGCGCGCTCCTCGACGCCGCGCTTGATCAGATGCAGGCCGGGATCAGCTTCGACGCCCTGAGTCTTCGCCGAGTGGCGCACGCCGCCGGAGTCGTGCCCGCGGCCTTCTATCGCCACTTCGCGAGCATGGACGAGCTGGGACTGGCGCTCGTCGAGGACTCGGTGGCCACCCTGCGCTCGATGCTCCGTGAAGCGCGCGAGGACGGCCCCGCCCCCGAGCGGGTGATCGAGCGCTCGGTCGAGATCCTGTTCGCGCACGTGCGCGAGCATCGCCGCCACTTCGCGTTCATGGCCCAGGCCCGGGCATCGAGCAACGCCGTCCTGCGCCACGCCATCGGCTCGGAGACCAAGCTGTTTGCCAGTGAGCTGGCGACCGATCTCGCGCGCTTCCCGGTCCTGCGCGAATGGTCGACGGCCGACCTGCAGATGCTCGCCGGGCTGTTCGTGGACACGATGATCTCGGCCATAGACGCGCTGCTCGACCCTTCGGCCACGGGCGCTGTACCGGGCCCCTCACCCGAGGCCGAGGCGCGGATCGCCGAGCTGACCGAGAAGCGCCTGCGCTTGATCGTGCTCGCGATCCCGCACTGGAAAAGCCGCCCCTAACGCGCAGCGCTTTCCCACCGGCTACGGTGCCCCCAATGGCGAGCACCCGCCCCCAGGCCCACCCCGAGATCTCGTGGTCGGGCTGGGGCGACCCGGCCGAGGCCTCGGAGCTGCCGGAGAGCCTGCGCCGGATGCTGCACGACGCCTTGGGGGTACGGAAAGGGCGGCCCTCGCCGGCCACGCTGGCTGAGCTCGAGCTGTCACCGATTCGTCTGCCGCCGGACATCCGGGAGGCGCTTGCGGCGATCGTCGGCGCAGATCACGCCCGTGACGATCACGACGCCCGCGCCCGCCACGCCGCCGGCAAATCGACCATCGACCTCCTCCGGCTGCGTGACGGCCGCCCGCTGGCCGCTCCCGACCTCGTCCTCGAGCCCGGGTCCCACGACGAGGTCATCGCCGTGCTCGAGCTCTGTAGCGCTCGGCGCGTGGCCGTGGTCCCGTTTGGCGGAGGCACCTCCGTGGTCGGAGGTCTGACCCCTGAGGTTGACGACTTTGAGGGTCTGGTCGCGCTCGACGTCGGGCGCCTCGATGCCCTGATCGAGCTCGATGAGGAGTCGCGGCTGGCGGTCTTGGGGCCCGGGCTGCGCGGCCCGGAGGCCGAGGCCCTGCTCGGCGCGCGCGGCTACACCATCGGACACTTTCCGCAGTCCTACGAGTACGCGTCGCTGGGTGGGTTCGCCGCGGCCCGCTCCAGCGGGCAGGCCTCGGCGGGCTACGGGCGCTTTGACGAGCTCGTTCTCGGGATGACGGTGGCCACGCCCGCGGGCACGCTCACGCTGGGCCGCGCGCCGAAGTCGGCGGCCGGACCCGACCTGCGCCAGCTCGTCCTCGGATCCGAAGGCGCGTTCGGGGTGATCACCTCGCTCACCGTCCAGGTCCGGCCGGCGCCGCAGCGGCGGGCCTACGAGGGCTACTCGTTCCCCTCCTTCTCCCAAGGGACGGCGGCCGTGCGCAAGCTCGTCCAGGATGGCCCCACGCCGACCGTGCTGCGCCTCTCCGATGAGGTCGAGACGGCGTTGAACCTGGCGCGGCCTGGCCAGATTGGAGATGAGCGCCAGTCCGGAGGCTGTTTGGCGATCGTCGGCTACGAGGGCCGCGAGGACGACGTCTCCCGGCGTCAGGCCGCCATCGGCGCCGAGCTCGCCCGCGCGGGAGCGACGCGCGTCGACGGCGCAGGCGAGGAGTGGCTGCAGGGTCGGTACCGCGGTCCCTACCTGCGCGACTCCCTGATCGAGGCGGGGGCGCTCGTCGAGACGCTGGAGACGGTCGGATTCTGGTCCTCGCTGGAGCCCCTGTACTCCGGCGTCTCAGCCGCGCTTCGCGACTCCCTCAGCGAAATGGGCACCCCGCCGGTGATCCTCTGCCACATCTCGCACGTATATCGGGCCGGGGCGTCCCTGTACTTCACCGTGGCCTGCGCTCAGCTTCCCGACGCCATCGCCCAGTGGCGGCAGGCCAAGGCGGCGGCCGGCGAAGCCATCCTGGCCGCCGGGGGATCGATCACCCATCATCACGGCGTCGGCACCGACCACCGCGATCTCTACCAACAAGAAATCGGGCCACTGGCCACCGCGACACTGGAGGCGGTCAAGCGGACCCTCGATCCCGCCGGAATCCTCAATCCGGGGGTTTTGCTGCGGTCGCCTGCGGTATCCCGGTAAGAGCTTCTCCACCAAACGTAGTCCGACCAGTCCTTCAAGTCCGACGGAAACGAGCGCGATTGCCATGACGACCTCCACCTCAGATTCTTCAGCCGAGACGATCGACACCGAGCGCTACACGACGGCGCTCGCCGAGCTCGTTGTCCGTCAGGGCGCCAACGTGCAACCGGGCCAGGTCGTCGCCCTCGCCTCCGAACCCGGCAAGGAGTCGCTGACCCGCGCGATCGCGCAGGCCGCCTACCAGGCGGGAGCCAAGTTCGTCGACCTGACGATCTTCGACGTGTACCTCAAGCGGGCCCGCGCGCTCTACGCCGAGAAGGACACGCTGACCTACGTGCCGCCATGGCTGGGAGAGCGGGCTCTCGCACTGGGCGAGCACCGGTGCGCGCGCATCGGACTCTCGGGGCCGGTGGCGCCGCGGGCGTTGGAGGGCGTGGATCCCGAGCTCATCGCTCTCGACGCCCTTCCCCGCGTGCCCGAGGCGATGAAGATCCTCAACGACCAGACGACCAACTGGAGCATCGTCCCGTGCCCGACGACGGAGTGGGCGGCGCTCGTCTACCCCGAACTCGAGCCCAGCGCCGCGCTCGAGCGCCTGTGGAGCGAGGTTGCCCATGTCTGCCGCCTCGACGAGCCCGATCCGACCGCCGCCTGGGACTCACGGCTCTCGTACCTGCTTAAGGTCGCCGGCAAGCTCAATGACCTCGATCTGGACGGCGTGCACTTCCAAGGCCCGGGCACGGACCTGAAGATCGGCCTGCTGAAGTCCAGCACGTGGCTGGCGGCGAACATGAAGACCGTCGATGGAATCGTCCACCAGCCCAACATCCCCACCGAGGAGGTGTTCACCACACCCGACCCCGCTCGCGTCGACGGTCACGTCGCCTCCACCAAGCCGCTGTTCACCTCAGGGACGACGATCACCGGCATCAAGGTGCGGTTCGAGGGTGGACGCGCGGTCCAGATCGACGCCGACGAGGGCGTCGATGTGCTGCGTGGCATCGCCGCTCGTGACGAGGGCGCTGCCCGGCTGGGCGAGGTCGCACTCGTCGACCGCGAAGGCCGGATCGGGCCTCTGGGAACCGTCTTCTTCGACACCCTCCTGGACGAGAACGCGGCCAGCCACATCGCCCTCGGCCAGGCCTATCAGGTCGGGGTTTCCGCCCAGGAGGATCACGCGCGCATGAACGCCAGCGAGGTCCACGTGGACTTCATGATCGGGGGCGACGACGTCTCGGTCAGCGGAGTGCGTCAGGACGGCGGAGAAATACCGCTTCTCCGCGGGGGGCTATGGCAGCTCTGACGGGCCCCGCTCGGCAGGCCCACGCTACGCTAATCGCTGCTCCCGGAGAGGTGCCGGAGCGGTTGAACGGGCGCGACTGGAAATCGCGTAACGGGGGTTAACCTCGTTCGGGGGTTCGAATCCCCCCCTCTCCGTCGTTAGATCTTTGTATGGATTTGGCGTAAAACGTGCGTTTAGTTCCCGCAGTTTGAGTCGAATACAACAGAGTGGTCAGACGACATACAAGAATCCAGATGACGATCTTGCGATCCCGGGCTGCGTTACGTAGACTTTCGCCTATGCGCGCGAGGTTTCGGGGGGAAGGGATCGCTGCTGTTCTCAGCGACATCGATTGATGACTCAAAGACCAGCGCTAAAACTTGTTGAAGGCGGACGCGAGAGCTCCGTCGATATCCCGTGGCTCTGGTTCTGCGGTCATTGCGCAGCGCCGTCCCCGGGCGGCGCACCGCCGCCCCCCAATGCCCGCGTTTGCACGTCGTGCGGGCTGGGCCTCCTGCTTGAGGCTCGGCAGGACGTAGTCCCCGAGGCCGACGACGCCTTCCTGGTCGTCGACTCGTCGATGCTCGTCCAGGCGATGTCCCGTGAGGCTCAGTCGCTGCTCGCGGTTACTGAGGAGCTCGCGATCGACAAGCCCGTTGCTGAGCTGCTGGTCCCGGCCGACGCCGAGGCCCAGGGCCGTACCGGATTCGCCGCCGCCATCGCCCAGGCTGCCGAGGGCGATGATCCAGACAGCGCTCGAAGCTTCGTGCGTCCCTGGAACACCTTCGGTGTCCGTCTGCGCGCGCGGATCGCGACCTGCGGCCCGCCGCGGGCCGCTCTGATCGTGCTGGAGAACGGACGCCCGCCCCGGCTGCGCGCCGTCGATTCTTCGGCCGACGCCGTTCGCACTCGGTCTCGCGCCCGCTTCTAGGCTCCCCGCTTCTAGGCTTTGAGGTCCCCTGCGGGAGGGAGCACCGCGGGTGCTCCCAGCCCGTGAAGGGCGGGCGGCAGCGTCACGGATCCGTCCTCGTTCTGACCGTTCTCGAGCAACGCGATGATCGTCCGCCCGACGGCCACCGCGGTCCCGTTCAGCGTAAAGAGGGGAGCCGGCCGGCCTTCGGAGGGGCGGTAGCGAATGTCCAAACGCCGCGCCTGGTAGTCGGTGGTGTCCGAGCACGAGGTGAGTTCCCGGTACCGGCTCTGCCCGGGAAGCCAGGCCTCGACGTCGTACTTCTTGGCCGCCGAGGCCCCCAGGTCGTCGACCGCGATCGCCATCACCCGGTAGGGGATCTCGAGCTCCTGCATGATCGATTCCTCGATGGCCAGCAGCCGCTCATGCTCAGCCGGTGCCGCCGCGGGCTCGACGAAGCAGAACATCTCGACCTTGTCGAACTGGTGGACGCGGAAGATCCCCCGGGTGTCCTTCCCGGCGGCCCCGGCCTCACGGCGAAAGCAGCTGGAGAACCCGGCGTAGCGGAGCGGAAGCTCGTCGGCGTCGAGGATCTCGTCCCGGTGAAGTGAGGCCAGCGCGACCTCGGAGGTGCCGGTCAGATAGAGGTTGTCCTCGGGCAGCTCGTAGAGCTGTTGCTCGGTGTCGGGCAAGAAGCC
>JBAPXO010000010.1:0-2467 GCA_049284255.1 Solirubrobacteraceae bacterium
GTGGCCCTGGAGGGTGCGCTCAAGCTCAAGGAGATCTCCTACATCGCCACCGACGCCTACGCGGCGGGAGAGATGAAGCATGGGCCGATCGCGCTCCTCGATCAGAACACCCCGGTTGTGGTCGTAGCCACGCAGTCTCCCGTCCTGGAGAAGGTGGTCTCCAACATCCAGGAGGTCCGGGCGCGGGGAGCCCGGGTGATCGCAGTTGCCACCGAGGATGACCCCACGATCGCCGAGCACGCCGACGAGGTGATCTGGATTCCCAAGACCGACTGGATGCTGGCGCCCCTGCTCGCGGTCATCCCCCTGCAGCTGCTGGCGTATCGCATCGCCCGGCTGCGCGGGCTCAACGTCGACCAGCCGCGCAACCTCGCCAAGACCGTAACCGTCGAGTGAGCACCGTCGAGAAAGGGCCGATGGCAGTCGGCATCGACCTCCTCGAGATCGACCGGCTCGAGCGGGCACTCGCCCGCCGCCCGCGGCTCGCCAACCGGCTGTTCAGCGACGACGAGCGTGCCTATGCGGCGGGGCGCGCCCGGCCCGGCCAGCACCTCGCAGCTCGATTCTGCGCCAAGGAGGCGGTTGCCAAGGCACTGGGGCTCGAGGCCTGGAGCTTTCGCGATGCCGAGGTCATCGCCACAGGGGGGGCACCCGAGGTCGCTCTGAGCGGGGCCGCGGCGCGACGCGCGCAGGAGCTCGGAGTGCGGGTGGAGGTGTCGCTGACGCACACCACGACGCATGCGGCGGCGGTCGCGATCCTGGTGCGAGATGAGTGAGCGGGCAGACGCAGGTCAGTCGTCGCCCGGAGGGCTGCCGGACTGGCTGACGCCGCTCCCCGATGCGCAGCAGCAACGCGAGACCGACACGTGGGCGATCGAGACGCAGGGGACGCCCGGCATCGAGCTCATGGAGCACGCCGGCACCGGCCTCGCCCAAGTCGTGAGCTCTCGCGTCCCCGAGGGACGGATCGTCGTCGTTTGTGGCAAGGGCAACAACGGAGGGGACGGGCTCGTGGTGGCCCGGCTGCTGCGTGACGCCGGGCGCGACGTCGACGTCCTGCTCCTGACCAGCGGCGACGAGCTGCGCGGCGACGCCCTGACCAATCTCCAGCGCTTGCCCGACCCGGCGCCCGTCCCGTTCGAGCCCGAGCGGCTGGACGGCGCGGCCGGGATCGTCGATGCCATCCTGGGCACCGGCTTCCAAGGCGAGCCGCGCGAGCCTGCGCTCGACGCCATCGAAGCCATCAACGGCACCGGCGACGGAGCCGTGGTGATCGCCTGCGACGTCCCCAGCGGCGTCGACGCCTCAACCGGTGAGGTTCAGGGTGCCGCGGTGCGTGCCGCGATCACGGTCACCTTTCACGCCGACAAGCCGGGCCTATGGATCGCGCCCGGCAAGGACCATGCCGGGGAAGTTGAGGTCATCGACATCGGGATCGGAGACGGCGCCCCGGTGACGCCGGCCGCCGGGCTGATCGACGACTCGGTGGTGGAGGGCATTCCCCGGCGGGGGCGTGACTCGACCAAGTTCGCAGCGGGCTCGGTGCTGGTGTGCGGCGGCTCGGTCGGTCTCACCGGGGCCCCCAGCATGGCCTGCGAGGCCGCGATGCGATCGGGCGCCGGCTATGTCACCGCCCTCGTGCCGGCCTCGTTGAACATCGTCTTCGAGCAGCGGCTGCTCGAGGTCATGTCGGTGGCGCTCCCCGATAACGACGGATCGCTGTCGCTGTCGGCCGTCGACGAGGTCCTGGAGCGCACCAAGCGCGCCGGCGCGCTCATTCTCGGGCCCGGCCTGGGCCGCGAGCCCGAGCTCCAGGAGCTCGCTCGGACGATCGCCCGGCGCGCCGAGATCCCGCTCCTGCTCGACGCCGACGGCCTCAATGCCCATGCCGGCCGGCTCGAGTCCCTCGCCGGGCGACCCGCGCCGACCGTCCTGACTCCGCACGCCGGCGAGCTCGCGAGACTGCTCGAACGGGAGAGCTCGGAGGTCGGCGAGCATCGTCTGGCCTTCGCCCGCGACGCCGCCGCCCGCTCGGAGGCGATCATCGTGCTCAAGGGCGATGACACGATCGTCGCCTCTCCTGACGGGCACGTGGGCGTGAGCCGTGGAGGATCCTCCGCGCTGGCGACCGCGGGCACCGGGGACGTGCTCTCCGGCGTCATCGGGGCCTATTTGTCAAAGCACATGGATCCGTTTCACGCCGCTTGTGCCGGGGTGTTCGTGCACAGCCGCGCCGGGCGCCTGGCGGCACGTGCCATCGCCGCCGAGGGCGTGATCGCCCGCGACGTGATCGAGTACCTGCCGCGGGCGCGCTCAGACGGGGAGTAGACGGTGGCCCTGCGCGCGCTGGCCCGCGTGAATCTGGCCGCGATCGAGCGCAACGCCGCGCGCCTGCGCGCAGGGCTGTCCCACGGTGCCCAGCTATGTGCGGTCGTGAAGGCCAACGCGTCGGGACACGGCGCCGTTC
>JBAPXO010000011.1:0-7148 GCA_049284255.1 Solirubrobacteraceae bacterium
AGCCTGCGGCGCTCGGACCGACAGTCGCGCCCTCCGAGGCCGGGCGCTCGCTGCGCTGGGCGCGACTGACGCTCGAGCTCGCCGCCGAAGGGGTGGTCTCCGCGGCCGAGCCCGTGCGGACCTCCGATCATCTGGCAACGGTGCTTCTGCTCGCGGACCGCGAGCTCGCGGTGCGGCTTGCGCGCGAGCGGCTCGCCCCCCTCGACGGCCTTCCCGACGGCGAGCGCGAGCGGCTTACGGCGACGCTCGCCGCGTGGATGGCTCACCAACGCCACACCCCGAGGATCGCCGAGGAGCTCCACGTCCACCCCCAGACCGTGCGCTACCGGATCGCCAAGCTCAGCGACCTGCTCGGCGACGCGCTGGAGGATCCCCAGGGTCGCTTCGAGCTAGAGCTCGCCCTGCGGATTCAGCGCGCGCTCTCCGGCCGGTTCTGACCGCAGGCCGTCCCGGACCAAAACCAGGAGCGCCGGGATCGCCGCCACCTCCGCCACGATCGCGATCAGGATCGGCAGTCGCAGCGTGGGCTCGCTGTAGCCGAACAGGCTGGACTCCAGTGCGATCACGATCGAGATCAGCGACCCGGCGGCCAGTCCGATCGAACCAGCGGCGGCGGCCAGCCGGAGCAGACGGTCGCCGCTGAGGAGGGCGGCGGCGAGGCCGGCGCCGCCCGCGGCATTGAGCAGGAAGAGCACGCCGATCGTCGGGATCTGGCTCATGAAGTCGATGTACTGCTGCAGGTGCACGGCGGCGATGATCGCGACGAGGACCGCGGCGACGGTGCTCAGCATTCGCGACGAGGTCGTCCGGCGGCTCATTTGACCACCGTGATGTCGCCACTCATGAACGCGTGAAACTGGCAGTAGTACTGGTACACGCCGGGCTTGGCGACGACGAAGGTCTTGGACTGGCCGGGGTTGATCGTCCCGCTGTCAAAGCCTCCCGAGCGCGCCGTGAGCGTGTGGGCGGTCTGGTCGTGGTTGGTGACCGTGATCTTCGTGCCGGCTCTCACCGTCAGCTTCATCGGCGAGTAGTCGTAGTTGGAGATCTTGATGCTCGCCGTCTTGCCCATGACGACGGCGCTCATGTTCATCTTGGACATCTTCGGCATCGAGGGGGCGCTCGTCTTGAGCGCCAGGCCGGCGGCCGCGACCACGACGGCGGCAACGATGGGGAGGAGAAGGGATCGAAGCCTCATGACCCCTACTGCGCAGTTTGCGCCGCGGAGGATCAGTCAGACGACGGTCGGGGCTCGCTGAGCGCTTCCATCTCGGCGGTGTCCAACGGCAGGCAGACGTCGCAGAAGTCCTTTCCAAACGGGGTCAGCTTGATCGACCGCTGAACGGTCTTGGTGCGCGATGCCTTCTTGATCGCGCCCATCACCTCGGGCTGGGCCTCCAGTACCTGGTAGGCGACCGAATCGTCGATCGGCTCACGTGAGAACCAGATCAGCCCAAGTCGCTCGAGGTTGTTGAGGTAGGCCGGGACGCGGTCACGACGCTGGAGGCCGGCCTCGGCACCGATCATCGTCATCCCCTCGGCGATCGCCTCCGACCCCACCCCGCCGATTAGGTTGGCGGAACGCACGTCGACCGAGGCCTGCGGCCCAGCGGTCGCGAGCAGGCGCAGGATCCGGCCTTCGTCAGGCGCCAGCTCGGTGAGGATCCGCGCGTAGGCGGGGTGCGCGTGCTCGTGGGGATCGATCTCGGCGGCGGCGCGCAGCAGCTGAGCTCCCCGGACCCGCAGGCCGGCGTCCTCGGGGGCTACGACGCCGTTGCTCGAGCCGTTGCTGGAGTCGGGGTCGACGCCAGGCATCAGCAAGCGAACCTGGTGGTCGAGCTCGGTGATCCCGAGGAGGTCCCGGGCGTACTCGCGGAGCTCGAAACCGATCTCGTTGGCGATCTGGCTGACCAGGACAGGGTCGCCGGCGGCTCGGGCGAGGCGAAGCCCGTTACGGGCGGAGGCGGCGAGCCCCCACTTCGTCGCTCGCCACCAGACCTCGGCGGCAATCCGGGTCAGCTGGGGGGCGTTGCGCACGAGCTGGGCATCGAAGCGCAGCTCGGCCTCGGGCTCGGGCGGAATCGGCTCGGGGCCGGGGTCGACGACCTCGGCGTCGATCGGGTCATCGTCGACGATGTCGTGGCTGTCGCGATCGTCGGTCATCCGAAGATCGCCAGATGGATCAATCCGCCGGCGAGTCCGAGCACCGCCCCGTGCAGCAACAGCAGCCACTCGTCCTCTTTGGTGGCGGTCCGCAGTAGGTCGGCAAAGTCCGTAGGTGCCATCTCTCGGATGCGCTCGGTGATCAGCCTACCCATCGAGACGCTCTGTTCGCGACTGAACACGGGATCGGTGAGCGGAGCCATCATCTGGTCGATCGGCTCGGTGGCGAAGGCCTCCCGGATCGAGTCGTACTCGCGTGACCCGAGCGCGGCTCGCACCATGCCGCGAGCCGGCCCCACGGCACGATCGATCGCCGGACGCATCGCGGACTCGATCAGCGCCCGGGTGCGATCCGACATCGGGCCGGTGAGGAGTTCGGACCCGAACTCCGAGACGGTAAGGATCTCCTCGGAGACGATCTTGGCGTAGACCTCGGCGACGTCGTGCTGGCGGCGGATGAACAGCCCCTGCATCCGGAAGGGACCCCACTTCTGGGGCTCGGCGGGCTCGTAGATCATCCACAGGGCCACCCAGTTGGTCGTCCACCCGACGAGCACGCCGAGGATCGGCAGCAGGAACCACAGCGGGACGAAGTGGGTGAGGAGCGCGACCGGGATCCCGAGCGCAAAGCCGAAGAAGAAGCCGAAGTTCTGGATGAACTTGAGCTCGCGCTGTCCCATGTCCAGGAACACCCGGTTGGCGAGCTCGGGATCGAAGCGTTTGATCACCATCAGCTTGACGTCGACGAGTTGCTCGATGTGTTCGCCGATCTCGTCGGTGAGCTCGTCAACTACTTCTGGCAGCTGCTCGGCGACGCGGCGCTGGATCATGTCCTTGATCTGCGCGGGAAGCTCGTGCCACAGCCGCGGCTGCTCGCGCTCCATGATTCCGTCGACGACGATCGGCAGCTCGTCGCGCGCGGCGGCGATGATCTGCTCGGAGATCTTCTCGGGGTCGAGCTGCTTGAAGAAGTCGGTCGGCGTCCCGATCTTGGCGATGCCGCTGTCGACGGCGAGGCTGCCCATCTTCGCCGCCCGCGACGGCACGATTCCCTGCCAGCCGATACCCCCGATCATCACGCCCGGGATCTGCTGGATCTTGTGGGGCAGCAGTCGCGACATCGCCTTGAGCCACGGCGCCTTCCAGCCACGGAAGTGCACGGGGTAGAAGAGCATCAATACCCCCGTCCAATTGGTCACGTATCCGATGATCCCCGTGAGGAACGGAACGCTGACCAGTGCCAAAGTGCTGTTGCTCACGATCGGCGCAACCGTATCCGACCGGCGAATGGATTTTCGCCGCCTTCACCGGCAGGGCCGTCCGGGTAGGCTGCCGCGGCAATGGCGTTCGTGGCTTTGATCACCGGTGCCTCGAGCGGGATTGGCGAGGCGACGGCCCGCCGGCTCGCGCGGGAGCCTGACACCCGGCTGGTGCTCGTGGCGCGGCGCGCAGACCGGCTAGGGCAGCTGGCGGACGAGCTCGGCGGCGCGACCGTGGTCGCCGTCGACCTGACCGAAGACGGCGCGCCCCAGCAGGTGCTCGACACCCTCACGCGCGAGCACGGCGAGCTCCATCTGCTCGTCAACAACGCCGGCGCCGCCTGGCGGGGGACGTTTGCTGACACCGGCTGGGAGAACGTCGAACGCCATATGCGGCTCAACTTCGACGCCCCGGTGCGACTGACCGAGGCGCTGCTTCCCCTGCTCCGCGCCACCGCCGCGGCGGGCTCCTCCTCGCACTCGCGCAAGCAGGCGGTCTCGATCGTCAACGTCGCCAGCACGTCGGCGCGCGTCTCGCGCCCGCGCTCGGGCGCGTACTCGGCGAGCAAGTTCGCGCTGGCGGGCTGGAGCGACGCGCTGTGCAACGAGGAGGTCAAGCACGGAATCCATGTCGGGCTGGTGCTCCCGGGATTTGCCCGTACCGAGGGCTTTCCGGCCGCCGAGCTGGTGGGCAGCCGCGCGACGAGCTGGATGGTGACCGAGCCAGAGGTCGTGGCCGAGGCGATTCTCGAGGCCGGCCCCGGCGGCCGCGCGGAGCGCTACGTGCCCCGCTACTACTGGATCTTCGCCGCGCTGCGGATCCTCGCCCCGGGCCTCGTCCGCCGCGCCACCCGGGGCGGCGGCTTCACCACCGCCACCGCCTCCGACGAGTAGCAGGGTAGCGAACTAAACTCATTGGTTTACTTCGCCGGGTGGGCGGCGCGAGCGCAGCAGATCGGCGAGGTCGGCGACCGGCCCGAGGTGGGCGAGCTTGTCGGGGTTGACGATCGATTTGATGCCCTGGATCTGGTCGTGGGCGATCTCGAGTGACCACACCGCGACCAGGCGCCGCTCGCCGTCGAGCAGCAGGGCCCCCGGGGCGCCGTTGATGTCCGCCATTTCGATCGACGCGCCCGGGATCCGTGACCCCGCCCGCATCCAGTTGCGCAGGGTGCGGGCAACCCGGTTTCGCCCGCGCAGCGCGAACGCCAGCGCCGGGACCTTGCCGCCGCCGTCGCCGGTCAGCGTGACGTCGTGGGCGAGCAGCGATTCCAGGCCGGCGAGGTCCCCCTCGCGCGCGGCATCCAGGAAGCGGCGCGCCAGCTCGTCGCGGTGCTCGCGTGAGCTCTCAAAGCGGGGCCGGCCCCCCTCGACATGACGTCGCGCGCGGACCGCGAGCTGGCGGACGTTGTCCTCGCTCTTGCCCACGATCTCGGCGATCTGCCCGAAGTCGTAGTCAAAGACATCGCGCAGGACCAGCACCGCGCGCTGCTCGGGAGACAGGCTCTCCAGCAAGACGAGCATCGCCATCGACAGGGAGTCGGCGAGCTCGGCGTGGCGGACGGGGTCGTCAGTGCCATCGGTGAGCAGCGGCTCGGGCAGCCAATCGCCGACGTAGCGCTCCCGCCGCTTGCGCGCAGAGCGCAGCTCGTCGATCGCCAGACGCGTGGTGATTGTCGAGACGAAGGCGGGCGGCGACTCGATGGGCTCGCCGGCCTGCAACGCGCGGTGAACGCGAAGGAGCGCCTCCTGAACTACGTCCTCGGCCTCGGAGACGCTCCCGAGCATCCGGTATGCGATCGCGAACGAGATCGGACGCAGCTCATCGAGCAACGCCTCGGCCGAGGTCATCCCACGATCCCCTCGCGCCAGCTTGCGTGCTCGGGCTGCCAGCCGAGCTCGTGCTTGGCCTTGGCGTTCGACGCGCCCCGCGCCTCGGTCATCATGACCGTCCCGACCTCGCCGAGGAGCAGGCGTCCGACGAACTTCGGCATCTTCCATGGCTTGCGCGCTCCGAGCTGGCGCGAAAGCTCGGGGAGCCAGACCGCGACGGGCGCCGGGTCATCGTCGACGATGTTGTAGATCCCGCGCCGGCCGCGCTCCAGGGCGGCGACCGTCGCCTGCGCGCCGTCGGCGACGTGCAGGAAAGACCACACCCCTCCGCCGCCGCCCAGCACTGGGAACTTGCCCTTGCGGATCATCTCCAACTGCCCGGTGCCCGGCGCCAGCGAGGTCGCCGGACCGTAGAAGCCGCCGTAGCGGAGCACGATCCCCTCGGTCCAGTCAGCGCCCATGACCGCGGCCTCGAGGTGGCGGATGGCCGCGACCGTCTCTCGCATCTCGCGCGGGGGATCCTTGTCGACGGGGTCCTCCTCGGTCTTGACCGGTCCGCCGACGCGTGCGAAGAAGCCCCAGTAGCTCTGAGCGACGAACCGGGGCACTCCAGCGGCGCGGGCGGCGGCCAGCAGGTTGTCGGTTCCCTCGGTCCGCAGGCGATTGGTTTGTGAAAACGAGCGGTCGAAGTGGCGGAAGTCGAGCTCGCCGATCGCGGTCAGCTCGTGAACGATGGCGTCGGGGTGGGCCGCGGTGACCGCGCGCACCACGGCATCACGGTCGAGGGCGTCGAGGACCGCGGGGGTGGCTCCGAGCGCCTCCAGCTCGGCCTCCTTGGAAGGGCGGCGCGCGGTCCCGACCACCTCGTGACCGGCGGCGATCAGCCGGGGCACGAGCTGCTTGCCGATTGCTCCCGTAGCTCCTGCAACGAAGACCTTCATCACGTTCCTTTCGACGATTTCACCACCTTGACGAGGCAGCCGCTCGCCTTGTGACAGGGGCGGGGTAAACGCGCCTACCCGTGGGTACGAAATAAGCTACGGTGCCGTAACTAAACGAGCTAGGAGCAGTCAAGAGATGAACGCAAGCGCCCGCCGCGTAGCCGTCCTCGGCGGTAGCCGGATCCCCTTCGCCCGCCAGAACGGGCCCTACGCGGCCGCTTCCAATCAGGACATGCTGACGGCCACGCTGGACAACCTGGTCGCCAAGTTCGGGCTCGAGGGTGAGGTGCTGGGGGAAGTTGCGGCCGGCGCGGTCCTCAAGCACAGCCGCGACTTCAATCTGTCTCGAGAGTCGGTCCTCGGCTCGCGGCTGGCGCCCGAGACGCCCGCCTATGACGTGCAGCAGGCGTGCGGAACCGGCCTGGAGGCGACGGTCCTGGTCGCCAACAAGATCGCCCTCGGTCAGATCGAGGTGGGGATCGCCGGCGGCGTGGACACGACCTCCGACGCCCCGATCGCCGTCAACGAGGACCTGCGCGAGGTGCTGCTCGAGCTCAACCGGACCAAGTCCAACGCCGGCCGCCTGCGCACCCTGACCAAGCTCCGACCGCAGCAGATCGTCCCCGAGATCCCGCGCAACGCCGAGCCCCGAACCGGCCTCTCGATGGGCGAGCACACCGCGATCATGGCCAAGGAGTGGGGCATCGGACGCGAGGAGCAGGACGAGCTCGCGGTCGCCAGCCACCACAAGCTCGCCGCCGCCTACGACACGGGCTGGCTCGATGACCTGGTGGTCCCGTTCCTCGGTCTGGAGCGTGACCAGAACCTGCGCCCCGATTCCAGCGTCGAGAAGCTGGCCAAGCTCAAACCGGTGTTCGGCGGTCCGGAGGGCACCATGACCGCCGGCAATTCGACCCCCCTATCAGACGGCGCCTCCGCGGTGGTGCTGGCC
>JBAPXO010000012.1:0-9121 GCA_049284255.1 Solirubrobacteraceae bacterium
GGCCGAAACTGATCCGCATCAGCGCTCCGCCGCCGGGGGCGTTGTCGGCGGTGACGAAGCCGTCGTGGGCCTCGGCAGCCTGGCGCACGATCGCGAGTCCGAGGCCCGATCCCGGCTTGGAGCGAGCGTCGGCGGCGCGATGGAAGCGGTCAAAGACCCGCGGCAGCTCGTCCTCTGGGAAACCGGGTCCGTGATCCCTGACCGTGAGGGTGCCGTCGCGGAGCTCGACTTCGATGACGCCGGCCGCTGGGCTCCACTTGACGGCGTTATCCAGCAGGTTGGTGACCGCACGCGCGATCCGATCACCCTCGCCATGCACCAGCGTCGGCTCCAGGCTGACGCTCACGGTCAGCGCGGGAGCGCGGCGTCGCGTGCGCTCCACTCCCGCACTTACGATTTCGTCGACGCGCACGTCTCCGGCCTGGGCGCTCGGCTTGCCTCCGCGCGCGAGTTCGACGACGTCGCCCACGAGCGCGGTCAGCTCGTCGAGCTCTTCGATCACGTCGGCGCGTAGGGCCTCGCGATCCTGGGGCGAGAGCAGCCGCTCGTCGCGCATGAGCTGGAGGTTGGCGCGGATCGTGGCGATCGGCGTGCGCAGCTCGTGTGAGGCGTCGGCGATCAGGTTGCGCTGCGCCTGGACCGAGGCCTCGAGGGCATCGAGTGTCAGGTTGAACGTCTGGGCCAGGCGCGCCAGCTCGTCGCCACCCTGGACCTCGAGGCGCTCGTCGTGCAGACGCTCGGGGTGGGCGGCGATCACCTCGGTTTGGCGGGTGAAGCGGGCGATCGGCGCGAGCGCCGTCCGCGCCACCACGAGCCCCAGCAGGGCGGCCAGGGCGACCCCGGCGGCGGCGATCACGATCAACAGCAGCAGCTGACTGGAGAGCGCGCTGTTGACGTCCTTGAGCGGCAACGCCACGAGCAGCGCTCCGCGCCAGCCGATCCCGGTCGCCAGGACACGAATCGCCGTCCCGCTCACCTTCATGTTCATGTAGTAACTGCCGCTGCCGCGGGCGGCGAGCGCCCGCGCCTGGGAGTTCACCGGAATGCTCGAGGTCTGTCCCTGGGGGACGAAGGTGCTCCCGTTGCGCTTGACGAGCGTCAACGATCCGGGAGCCCCGCCGAAGGCGGGTCCCCCGCGTTGGTCGAGGCCGAGCCCTTCATCGTTGTCGGTGCCCGCAAGGCTGCCCGCACCCGCCCTCCCGCCGGGCGAAAAGCCATCCGCGCCCTGGGCGCCTTGACCGCCGCCGGGCGCGCGAGATTCACCGGGGCCCCCATGATGGAGGACCTGCTGGGAGAGGTTCTGCAGAGACCGGTCGAGTTGACCCTGGAGGACCGAGCGGGTGCCGGCGTAGGCCGAGACCGCGACGGCGATCACCGCCAGCGCGACGGCCACGCCGGCCGCCACACCCATGCGTGCGCGCAGGCTGAGCGGCGCGTGCAGAATGCGCCTGATCACGAGGGCTCCCGCAGGACGTAGCCCACCCCTCGCACGGTGTGGATGAGCGGCCGCGACCCGGCGTCCTCGAGCTTACGGCGCAGGTAACCGACGTAGACGCGCAGCGCGTTGGAGGTGGGACCAAAGTCATAACCCCAAACGCGGTCGTAGATCAGGCTGTGGGGCAGCACTCGGCGTGGGTTGAGCATCAGCAGCTCCAGCAGCTGGTACTCGGTCCGCGTCAATTCGATGAAGGTGTCGTTGACGACGACGCCGTGGCGGGCGGGATCGAGCTTGAGCTCACCGAAGGAGAGACCTCCGTCGACATCCCCCTCGCCACCGGCGCGCCGCAGCAGCGCGCGCAGCCGGGCCCTGAGCTCGTCGATGTCGAACGGTTTGACGAGATAGTCGTCGGCACCGGCGTCCAACCCGTCGATGCGGTCGGCGACGGCATCACGCGCGGTGAGCATCAGCACGGGCACGCGGTTGCCCTCGCGCCGCAGCAGCCGGCAGACCTCCAGGCCATCGATGTCGGGCAGCCCCACGTCGAGCACCACGGCGTCAGGAATGGTCGCCGAGATCTGCCCGAGCGCGTCGGAGCCTGTCTCGGCAAGGCGGATGTCGTAGCCCGAGAGCGTCAGCGCGCGCCGCAGCACGTCACGCAGGGCTCGGTCATCGTCTACCACCAGCAATCTCATCGCCTGAGGATTGTGATCGGTGAACGGCGGAACACCGCGAAACTCCTACGTTCTGCTTATGCGCTCCCGGAGCACAGCGCCGAGGATCCCGTTGATGAACCCGGGGGCGTTGGGTCCACAGAAGCGCTTGGCGGTCTCCACGGCCTCGTCGATGGCGCCCTCCGGAGGGATCGGCTGCTCGCCCGGCACCACGCCGGGATACAGGAGCTCGAGCAGCCCGACGCGCAAGATCGAGCGCTCCAGCGGCGCGATCCGCTCCAGGGGCCAGTCGCTGGCGTACTCGCGGATCAGAGCGTCAAGCTCCTCCTGATGCTCGCGCACCTGCTCGGCGAGCGCGAACGTGAAGGTGTGCACGTCACGGGGAAGGGTCTCGCCCAGGGGCCGGGACAGCAGATCGCTCTGATAGAGCGCCCAGACCGCCGCGCGGCGCTGCTCGGTTCTGCGCGCCACCCAGACTCAGTCGACGAAGATCAGCTCTTTGGGCACGGAGGTGAGGATCTCTGGCCCGGAGTCGGTGACGACGACGAGATCTTCGATTCGCACCCCGAACTCGCCCGGCAGGTACACCCCCGGCTCAACGGTGACCACGTTGCCGCTCTCGAGCACGCTGTCGGAGCGCTGCGAGAGCCGCGGGCCCTCGTGGATCTCGAGTCCGACCCCGTGGCCCAGCCCGTGCCCGAAGTGCTCGCCGTGTCCGCCGCCGTCGATCACCTTCCGCGCCGCGGAGTCCGCGTCGCGACCGCTGACGCCGGCCCGCACCGCCTCCAGGCCGGCGAGCTGCGCCTCGCGGACGAGCTCATAGGCCGCCTGGGCGGGCTGTCCGGGATCGCCCGTGGCCAGAGTGCGGGTGCAGTCCGAGCAGTAGCCCTCGAGCTGGGCACCCCAGTCGATCACCACCAGCTCACCCGCGCCGATCTTGACCGGGCGAGGCTGAGCGTGAGGACGCGCCCCGTGCGGTCCGGCAGCCACGATCGACTCAAAGGACGGACCGTCGGCGCCGCGGTCTCGCATCGATGCCTCGAGCGCTCCGGCCACGTCGAGCTCGGTGCGGCCGATCAGCCCCTGCTCCATCACGTCGCGCAGGGCGGCGTCGGCGATCTCGGCAGCTCTGCGGATGCGCTGGATCTCGTCGGCCTCCTTGACGGCGCGCAGCGGCTCGACCAGATCACCTCCCGTGACCAGCTCCACGTGCTCGGCCAGCCGGTCGCGCAGCCGGACGTGCTCGCGAACGGTCACGTGCGCGTCCTCGAAGGCCAGCCTCACCCGCCCATCCCCCAGCAGCGCCGAGATGCCGTCGAGCAGGTCCACGGGGGTGATCTCGCGGGTGAACGCCGGATCGACCTCGGCCTTGGACTGCTCGAGGTAGCGAAAGTCAGTGACGAAGTTGCGGACGTCGCCGCCGATCAGCGCGAGGCCGTTGGAGCCGGTGTAACCGGTCAGGTACCGAACGTTGACCAGCGAAGTGATGAGCGCCAGATCGACCCCCAGCCCGGGGAGCCGTTCGGCCAGCCGGTCGGCACGCTCGCTCATGACGCGAGATGCTCGTGAAGTTGGTTCAGCGCCTCGCGGTAGCCGGCCGGTCCCTTGCCGGCCACCCGCGCCACGCACAGGTCGGAGATCACCGAATGGCGGCGAAATTCCTCCCGGGAGTCGACATCCGAGAGGTGGACCTCGACAGTGGGCAGACCGGCGACCTCCAGAGCGTCGCGGATCGCGTAGGAGTAGTGCGTCCAGGCGCCGGGGTTGATCAGGATCGCGTCGGCGAGCCCATCCAGGCCGTGCAGGTGCTCCACGAATGCGCCTTCGTGGTTGGTGTGAAAGAAGCGCGTGGTCAGGCCCAGCTCGTCTCCGTGCTCCGAGATCTGAAGCTCGAGCTGCCGGAAGGTCAGATCCCCGTATTGGGTCGGGTCGCGCCGGCCGAGTTGATCGAGGTTCACGCCATGCATCACCTCCACGCGGTTGCCAACGTCCATGGTCATTAGCTTGCCAGTTCCCTGACGGCTGCGATCAGCTCGCGGGGAGCGACCGGACTGCCGGGGCGCGCATGCCCGGGCTCGTCGAGCAGGACGAAGGGCACCGCGCCTTCGCCCAGGCGCTTCTTGTCACGCGCCGTGGCCATCACCACGGCATCGGGGTCGACGTCCTCAAGGTGGTTCGGCAGACCGCGCGTGGCCAACAGCTCGGCCACCTCAGCTCGAAGCTCGTCCAGTCCCGATAGCCGCAGAGCGGCGAGGAGACCGAGGGCCACCGCCTCGCCGTGGCGATAGTTCGCGTAGCCGGTGACGGTCTCGATGGCGTGGGCGACGGTGTGGCCGAGGTTCAGGGTCTGGCGTTCGCCGGCGTCACGCTCGTCGCGAGCGACGATCCTCAGCTTGGTCCGCGCGCAGGCGGCGATGACCTCGGGGGCGTCAGGGGCGGCGCCTGCGCGTACGCGCTCCCACAGGGGACCACCCGCGATCAGGGCGGTCTTGACCACCTCGGCATAACCGGCAGACAATTCGGCTGCGGGGAGGGTCTGGAGCGCGGCCGTGTCAGCGATCACCGCCTTGGGCTGGTGATAGGCGCCGACGTAGTTCTTGGCCTCGGCGAGGTCGACGCCGGTCTTGCCACCGTAGGCCGAGTCGACCTGGGCCATCAGGGTCGTCGGAACCTGCACGAAGCGCACCCCTCGCTGATACGTCGCCGCACAGAATCCCGCCAGATCCCCGACGACTCCGCCGCCGAGCGCCACCACGACGTCGGCGCGGGTCATGCCGCCGCGGGCGAGCTCCGACCAGACGATCTCCGCGTGGGCGATCGTCTTTGACTGTTCGCCAGGCATGATCGCCACGCGCCCGTCGAGTGGCTCCATGAACTCTCCATATAGTCGCCCGGCGGTGCCGTCGGTCACGAGAAAGCGCCGCCCCGCCACGATCGCCGGCCAGAAGCGATGGTCGCTCAGCAGGCCGGGACCGATGTAGGCGGGATAATCGCCCGAAGCACTCGTGGCCCACAACATGCGCGTTCCGGGCGGCAGCCCTTCGGCCGCTTCGAGGATCCGCCTCATGTCAGCCGAGCGTTCGTGGGGCACGACGAGATCGGCGGTCTCGGCGTAGACCGGCTCGCGACTCTGGTGGCGCCGCGTGAACTCGCCGCGATCCTTGGCCAGAGGGCGACCGGTTCCCTGGCAGCGCCGCCAGGCCGTCTCCGAATCGATATCGATCCAGGCCACGAGGTGGGCGCGCAGCGCCTCTCGCACCGCGGCCGAACCCAAAGCACCACCACCCAGGGCCAGTACTCGCGGGCCTGCGGGCTCCTGGAGCAGCTCAAGGGTGATCCGTTCTTCGGCCTCCCGGAACGCGGGTTCACCGTCCTCGGAGAAGATCTGGGCGATCGGCTTGCCGAGGCGCTCCTCGATGGTCGCATCGACGTCGACGGCGTCGGCGCCAAGCGCCGCCGCAGCGCTACGCGCCGCCGTCGACTTGCCGGCTCCCATGAAGCCGATCATCGCCAGTGTCCCGCCACTCTGGCGCGACGCGAGTCCAGCGCTCACCGGCGGCTCCATCCGATCCGCTCGCGATATGCCTGCAGCGACTGATGCACGTCATCGATGTGATCGCCCCCGAACTTCCTCCGGTAGGCGTCGGCGAGCACGAACGCCACCATCGCCTCCCCCACCACGCCCGCCGCCGGCACCGTGCAGGAGTCGGTGCGCTCGCGCAGTGCCTCCGCGGGCTCGTGGGTGGCGATGTCGACCGAGCGCAGGGGCTTGGTCAGGGTGGGCAGCGGCTTCATCGCTCCGCGCACGACAAGAGGGTCGCCGTTGGTCATTCCGCCCTCCACCCCACCTGAGCGGTTCGTCTCGCGATAAAAGCCCTGGTCCGCGTCGTAGAAGATCTCGTCATGAGCCTGCGAGCCCGGGAGGCCGGCGACCTCAAGCCCATCCCCGATCGCCACCGCCTTGACCGCCTGGATCGACAGAACCGCCTGGCCGAGCAGCCCGTCCAGGCGCTCCCGCCACGAGACGTGCGAGCCCAGCCCAGGCACCAATCCGAAAGCGCGGACCTCGAACACTCCTCCCAGCGACTCGTTGGCCTTGCGCAGCCGGTTGATCTCGGCGACCATCGCGCCGCCCGCCTCAGGATCCAAGCAGCGGACGGGCGACTCGTCGACGTCGGCAAAGTCGGCGGGCTGAAGGTCATCCCGCCGGGCTGCGCTGACGCCGGTGATCTGGATCACGTGCGAGAACACGCTGACGCCCAAGGTGCTCAGAAACGCCTTGGCGACGGCGCCGCCCGCCACCCGAGCCGCGGTCTCACGCGCGCTGGCACGCTCGAGCACGTCTCTGACATCGGTCAGGCCGTACTTCTGGGTTCCAACGAGATCGGCGTGACCGGGCCGCGGCAGATGAACCTCGGCGAGCTCGCCGTCCACCGGCCACGGGTTCATCCGCTCCTCCCAGTTGGCGAAATCGCGGTTGACGACGTGGAGAGCGATCGGGCCGCCCAGCGTCCGCCCGTGGCGCACGCCACCCGTCACCTGGACGCGGTCGCGCTCGATCTTCATGCGGCCGCCACGGCCATGGCCAAGCTGCCGGCGCGCCAAATCGCGGTCCAGCGCATCGCGCTCGAGCTCCAGGCCGGCGGGAAGCCCTTCGATCACACACGTGAGGCCGGGGCCGTGCGATTCGCCGGCGGTGGTCAGGGTGAGCGTCATGTCCAGACCTAGGTTACGGGCGGCGCTTCGCCGGGAGAGGCCCCGGTTTCCGCCGGGGACTCTTGGGCGTCAAGCCCGGGGATCCGCCTGCCGGTCCCTTGACACCAAGGACACGTCACCTCATGGGGCTCCCCGCCCAGCCCCGAGATCAGGCGACCCGTCCCCCGGCAGGGGGTGCAGGTCTGATCGTCGCCTCCGGCCTCGCCGTTCACCATGTCGCGTTCACCGCGGGCCACGATAGCTGCCGTCAGGCCTCGCGGCCTCTCCGCGCGCCGCCGCGCGCATCGCCTCGACCGGCGCCGGCCGTCCGGTGAAGAGCTCAAAACTCAGTGCTCCCTGGCCGACGAGCAGCTCGAGACCGTCGACCGTCGCGATACCTCGGGCACGGGCCTCGCGGATCAGCGCCGTGCCCGCCGGCGCGTAGACGAGATCGACGATGCATCCGAACGACGTCAGGCCAGCCGCGGAGACCGGCAGGCGATCAAACGGGGTGCTGCCGTCGAGACCCACCGACGTGCAGTTGACCAGGATGTCGGCGCCGGAGACCTCCTCGACGGGCGTGCCTCCCAGCTCGGCGCACACCCGGGCCGCACGCTCGGTCGTGCGGTTCCAGACCCCGACGCTGGCGGCCCCGGCGTCGAGCAGCGCCCAGACGGCGGCGCGGGCGCTGCCGCCGGCGCCGATAACGATCGCGGTCGCCCCCCTCACCGGGACCGGAAGCGAGGAGACCAGCGCCGGCGCGTCGGTGTTGTCGGCGGTCGTGGTGCCTCCGGGGTCGAAGACGAGGGTGTTGGCGGCGCCGATCGCCCGCGCTCGGGGGGTGGGCTCGGTGGCGACGTTCAGGGCCGCCTGCTTGTGGGGAATCGTGACGTTGACGCCCCGAAAGCCGGCTTGCGGCAGCGCGGTCACGAGCTCGGCGAACAAATCTGGAGGTACCGGGAGCAGCTGATAGCGCCAATCACTGAGCCCGACGGCCGACAGGGCGGCGTTCTGGATCGCCGGCGATCGGCTGTGAGCCACCGGCCACCCGAGGACGCCCAGGCGCGTCACGGGGCTCAGCAACGCTTGCCGGCGTAGCGCCGGCCCAGGGCCAGGAATTCGTTGTAGTTGGTCGCGAACACCGTGCCGCGGGTGCACGGCTTGGCGAAGAAATACAGGTAGCGGGTTTGGCGAGGATTGGCCGCGGCCTGAATGGCGTCCAGGCCCGGGCTGTCGATCGGGGTCGGCGGCAGACCGAAGTGCGTGTGGGTGTTCCACGGCGAGGACGAGCGCAGCTGGGAGACGGTCAGCGGATGGTTGTAGTTACCCGTGGCGTATCGGGTGGTGGAGTCGAACTGGAGCATCATCCCGTCGGCGAGCCGGTTGTAGATGACCGAGGCCACGAGGGGCCGGTCGTGCGCGGTGGCCGATTCGGCCTCGACCAGGGAGGCGACCTTGAGGACGTCGTAGGGCGTCAGGTGCTTGCGGCGCGCGTAGGCGAGGGAAACGGTGGCAAAGCGCTTCTTGAAGTCGCGCAGCTGATCGGCGATCAGTGCCGAGCTCTTGACCGGCACCACGAGCTGGAACGTGTCGGGAAACAGGAAGCCCTCGAGCGACGGCGGGTTGCCGCGCGCCCCATAGGCGCGCGGATTGAGCAGCGGGGAGTGGCGCGTCTGGGCGAGGTAGTTGCCCTGGACCTTCTGGGTGTGAAGGAGCTGGGCGACCTGCTGGCGGGTGTGGCCCTCGGTGATCGTCACCTCGGTGACTTTGGCCGCCGGCGGTGCCTTGGTCAGGATGTGGAGAACCGAGCTGTAGCTCATTCCCTGCTGGAGCTGGTAGGTGCCCGAGCGCAGGTCGCTCCGCTCTCCGGCCAGCGTCGCCCGCAGCTTGAAGAAGAAGCCCGAGGAGATCACGCCGTCGTGGGCAAGCAGCGAGGCGATCTGATCGGTGCCCGAGTGCGGCGGTATGCGCACGGTCACGTGGCCGTGGGCTGAGGTGCCAAGCGGCTGGAAGAGCTCGACGAGGAACCAGATCAGCGCGGCCGCGACGACCAGCGCCACCAAGGACGCTGCCCGCCCCCACCAGGAGTGGGATCGCTTGCCGCGACCGTTCGACGGGCGCTTGGGACGATGTGGCCGGCGGCGCTTTACCGGCCGTGGCTTGCTCGGCCGGCGGTCCAGACGGCTGACGCGACGGGTCCCCGAGGGCAGCTCGTCGTCGTCGGGATCTCCGTAGAAGTCGGGATCAGGCGGAGAGGGAAACGACTTGATCGGGCGGCTCGACACGCCCGCCGGCTCGGGCGCGCGCTCCACGC
>JBAPXO010000013.1:0-3388 GCA_049284255.1 Solirubrobacteraceae bacterium
GAACTGGCACTGGTTCGTCCACGAACGGATCACGGTCAGCGCGAACGAGATCGGCAACGGCCTCCAGGCGCTTCCCAACGTGCTCCTGCCCTACCTGGGGTCAAATTCGGCTGTCCGGCTGGTGATCGTGCTCGGCGCGGCCGTGCTGCTACTCGATGCCGCCGCCGTGATCGCGTTTGCTCCGCGGGTCTTCGGCGACGCCCGCCGGGCCGCTGCCGCACTGCCGCTGGTCGCGCTCGCCGTCGTCCCGAGCACGCTCGTGCGCCCCCAGTTTCCCTACCTGCAGGGGGTGCTCCTGTTCGCCCTGCTGGCGGCGTTTGTATGGGGGGAACGGCTCCGCGATCAAGCGGTTCCCGCCGCCCTCATGGTCACCGCGGTAGTTGCGATCGGATCGGCGATCATCGCCCCCCGGATCGACGAGCACCGGGCGTGGGTCGACTACCGAGCCTGGGCCGGCACCGCGGTCCACCATCGCGTGGACACCTTCGCCTGGAATCAGAGCTACGGGCCGCTGCGCTGGCCCCGCACCGGACACGTCGTGATGACGGTCACGGCCCAGCACGCCGAGTACTGGAAGGCCGAGGATCTCGACGACTTCAACGGGCACGCGTGGGTGGCGGCCCCGTCGACCGTCCAACCCAGCCTCCCGCAGCCCTCCGCCTCGGCGATCCAGCGCTGGAGTCAGCGGATCCAGGTCACGATCGCGGGCATGAAGACCAGCAACGTCATCGGGGCTGGCTACGCCGCCCAGCCGAGCCCGATTCCCGGCGGGGTCGCCGAGGGCGAGGACCCCGGCACGTGGGTGGCGGTCCACGAGCTCGGGCCCGGAACCACCTACCAGCTGCTGACCTACTCCCCGCAGCCATCGTCGTCGGAGCTGCGCTCGGCCGGTAGCTCCTACCCCGGTGCGCTTGCCAATGACCGCACGCTCGGCATCCCGGCGCCCGGCGTGGCCCTGAGCCGCTCGCCGCAGGTCAGCTTTGCGGCCTTTCACTCGGGGGCGCCGCCGCGGCTGAGCCCGGGCACAGGCGCAGGCCTGGCCTCGCTGGTCCGTAGGTCCCCCTACGGGGACGCCTACGCGCTCGCCCAGCGCCTAGCGTCGGGCGCGGCGACCCCCTACGCCTTCGTGCAGAGCGTCGAGGCCTACTTGGCAAGAGGCTTTGCCTACAACGAGAACCCTCCGGTCAGCCGCTATCCCCTGGCCACGTTCCTGTTCAAGGACAAGCGCGGCTACTGCCAGCAGTTCTCAGGCGCGATGGCGATGCTCCTGCGAATGGGGGGCGTGCCCGCCCGCGTGGCGACCGGTTTCACCCCGGGCACGCACAACGCCAACCCCCACCAATGGGTGGTCACCGACATCAACGCCCACGCCTGGGTCGAGGTCTGGTTCCCGCGCTACGGCTGGGTGCGCTTCGATCCCACGCCTCCGAGCGATCCGGCGCTGGGAGGCAAGTCGGCGCTGCCGGCCTCGATCAGAGGCGGCGGGGCGTCCGGGACGACCGGGCATACGGCTCCCAGGCGCGACGTCGGCTCCAGCGCGGCCTCCACCACCTCTCATCCGAGGGCATCTTCGGGCGGGGTAAGCGGATGGTGGATCGCGGCGGCGCTCGCGGTCCTGGCCGCGATGGCGGCCCTGCTTTCAGTCCTGTTCAGTCCTGGAGACTCCCCCGACGCGCAGCTGGCTGAGCTCGAGCGAGCCCTGACGCGAACCCGGCGCCCGCTGCCGGCGGGGGCCACGTTGGCGTCGCTGGAGCAGCGCTTTCGCTCCTCCCCGGGCGCCTCGGGCTACGTCCGCTCCCTGCGTCTGGCGCGCTTTGGCGGTCAGGCGACATCGCCGACTCCGGAGCAGCGCCGGGCTCTGCGCCACGAGCTGCGGCTCGGTTTGGGGTTCAGCGGCCGGTGGCGAGCTCTGTGGGCGCTACCGCCCCGCCGGAACCCACGTAGTCACCGTCGGAGCCGCCAGGCACGGTCATAGAATTGTCCCGATGGACGATGTATATGACCTGTTTCGCCGGGGGACCGAGCTGCTGGAGGCCGGACACCACCACCAGGCGGTGATCCCACTCTCCCGGGCGCGTGATCTGGCTCCCGAGCAGACCTCGATCCGCGAGGCGCTGGGGCGATCCCTGTTTCACAGCCAGCGCTACGAGCAAGCTGCACAGGAGTTCGCGGCGGTGGCCGAGCGAGCGCCTACCAACGATTTCGCGCTGTTCTGCCTGGGACGGTGTCTGCAGCTCCTCGGACGCCACGCCGAGGCCCGCCAGCCCCTGGCTCTGGCGGCATGCCTGCAGCCCGGACGCAGCGATTATCGGGTGTATCGAGACCGGGCGCGGGCCCGTGCCGCACAGACCTCCGGGGGGTGATCGGTTGCCCCAAATAGCCGCCGGGCGGTGCTAACCTGAAGCACACAGCTTTCCGGCCGGGCGGACCCGGCGCAGTTCTGAAAGTGGGCGCTCGCCCGCTTTTTTTATGAAATGACGGAGGAGATCGTGAGTGTCCTACAGACCGAAATCGAAGCCAGACTCACCGGCGTCGAGCCTGAGGTCGAGGTGCTGCTGGCCGAGGTCACGGGCTCAACTCTGCGCCTCTTCATCGACCATCCAGATGGCGTGACCCTTTCACTCTGCGAGCGGGTCACGGGCCATCTCAACGACTACCGCGAGCGCTACTCGCTCGAGGTGTCCTCCCCGGGCCAGGACCGCCCCCTGACCAAGCCACAGCATTACACCCGCTTCCTGGGACAGCGGGCGCGCGTCCGGCTGCGTGACGCCGCCGAGGGCCACAAGCAGCTGACCGGAGAGCTTGTCGGCGCCTCGGACCACGACGTCACGATCGCTGCCGGCGACGGGATCGTCACGATCCCCTACGAGCAGATCGCCCGCTCCAACCTCGTACCCGGAGACTGATTCATGAGCAAGGAGATCGTCGAGGCCGTACGAGGCCTCGCAGCGGAAAAGAACATCTCGCACGACAAGCTGATGGAGGCGCTGGAAGATGCGCTCCTGTCGGCCTACAAGAAGACCCCCGGTTCGGCGCCCTACGCCAAGGTGGAGATGGACCGCGACAGCGGCGACTTCATCGTCTGGGAGCTCAAGATCCCGCCTGAGCTCGAGGAGCAGCTGCTCGTCGAGGCCACCGAGGATCAGCAGCCCACGGTCGACCCCGAGACGGGCGAGATGCGCGAGGCCCCGGAGCCCGAGATCGACCTCGAGAAGCTCAAGGAGTACGAGGACGAGATCGAGATCGAGGACGTGACCCCGCACGACTTCGGACGGATCGCCGCGCAGACCGCCAAGCAGGTCATCCTGCAGCGGATTCGCGAGGCCGAGCGCGACATGATGTTCGAGGAATACCGCGATCGCGTCGGCGAGCTGATCACCGGCATCGT
>JBAPXO010000014.1:0-1689 GCA_049284255.1 Solirubrobacteraceae bacterium
GGCGGGGAAGACGCGTCCGATCCACAGCTTGTGCAGGCCGACGTCCGAGACCAGCAGGTCACTGGGGCCCAGGGCGCTGCGAATGTCGGCGAGCACCCGGGGCGGGCGCATCGGGAAGTGGGAATCGTCGCGCGCTTCCTCGAGCACCCCGAAGACGAGCTCACGCAGCCGGTCGGGGTCCGGATGCTCTGAGTGCCTACGGCTGCAGCCGGCGGCTAGCCGGGCGAGGACATGGGCGATGTCGCCGATCAGCTCGACCTCGGGAATGAAGAACTCATCGATCTCGGCCGCGACGGTGTCGATGACCACGATCTGCTTGTCGGCCTTGGGATTCCAGTGCTCCGGCGCATGCTCGACGAGGTCGTAGCCGACCGCGATCACCACGTCGGCATCGTCGAAGCCCGCCATCGCGTAGTCGCGTGACTGCAGTCCAACCGTGCCCAGGGCGTGGGGGTCCTCGTAATCGAGCAGGCCCTTGGCCATGAAGGTCTCGGCGACCGGGATGCCCGTGGTATGGACGAACGCTCGCAGCGCCCGGCTGGCGTGCGTGCGAATGGCGCCGTTGCCGGCCAGGATGATCGGGTTCTCGGCGGCCATGATGATCTCGGTCGCCCGCTGGAGCTCCTTCATCCCCGGCTCGGGTTGGACGGGGGCGTGGCGGGGCAGCGGCGCGGCGTCGAGTGGGCGGGCCATGACGTCCTCGGGGAGCTCGAGGTGGGTGGAGCCCGGCTTCTCGGATTCGGCGACCTTGAACGCCTTGCGCACGACCTCGGGGACGATCTCCGGGCTGGAAACCCGTGCATTCCACTTCACGACCGGGCGCATGATCGCGATCAGATCGATGTACTGGTGTGACTCCTTGTGCATCCGCTCCAGATCGGACTGCCCGGTCAGCGCCACCAGCGGCGAGCGATCCAGGAACGCGTCGGCGACCGCGGTCACCAGGTTCGTCGCGCCCGGGCCGAGCGTCCCGAGGCAAACCCCGGCACGGCCCGTCAGCCGACCGTAGGCATCGGCCATGTAAGCGCCGCCCTGCTCGTGGCGGACCGGCACGAACTGAACCGAGGAGTCAGCCAGCGATTGGTTTAGGTCCAGCGTCTCCTCGCCAGGAATGCCGAACACGTACTGCACGCCTTCGGCCTCCAGGCACTCCACGAACACATCTGAAGCCTTGCGCTCGGTCATGGGGCCACCCTACCTAAACCGGAACACCGGCTCACGCGCCGTCCTCGGCTTCGTGGCAGCGCTCATCTTCCTGGTGGCCCAGGCCGGCGGGGCGCGGGCCGCCGGGGAGTTCTACATCCGCGGTGGCGGTGACGGCCACGGGATCGGGATGAGCCAGTACGGCGCCTACGGCTATGCCCAGCACGGCGCCGGCTACCAGGCGATCCTCGCCCACTACTACCAGGCAACCGCGCTCGGGCACACCAACCCGGCACGAACGGTCCGGGTGCTGGTGGCGAGCGGAACGGCGTCGTTCTCGGGTGCGGGCACCGCTGGGGCGACTCGGTTGGACTCCGCCAGCACCTACACCGTCCACGCCCTGGCCAACGGCTCGCTTGACCTCCGGGCGCCGTCCGGGAGAACGTTGGGCCCCTTCGCCGCGCCGTTGACGGTCGGCGGCGCGGGCCCGCTCACCGCCGTGGGGGCGGGTACCTACGACGGCGATCTGCAGTTCCGCCCCAACGG
>JBAPXO010000015.1:0-5326 GCA_049284255.1 Solirubrobacteraceae bacterium
ACGGCGTCCACGTCGGTGCGGGGCAGCGATCCGCGCAGCTCCTGAGGGTCGCGCAGCGTGGTCGCGATCTCCAGGTCATCGCTTTCGGCGACCAGGCCGGAGATGTGGTCGGCGAGTCGCGGATCATTGACCGCCAGCAGGATCCGCATCAGGGCGTCGGCGAGTACGGGGGCGGGTTGACCGGGGCGGCGCTCGATCCCGGCGCGACGATCGACAGCCACACCTTCTGGGCGAAGCTCTCCGCGTAGGTCACCTTGAGGACCTCATCCGGGGTCAGCGAGAAGGTGACAGGCACGGTGCTGTTGCTGTTGTTCGAGCCGCCGGAGATCTGGCCGACGTTGAGCACCTGCGCGCTGGGCACGATGACCTCGGCCTTGCTCTTGCTGGTGGTCCCCGAACCGGTCGACCCCGACCCTTGGAAGGTGCCCACGATGTCCACGAGCTCCCCGGGGCTGATCTGGCCGGCGACGCCGGTCTCGGCGTCGACGAAGATCGCCATCTCACGATGCCCCGGAGCCAGCGCCGGGCGCTGCGTGAGCATCCCCTGCTCGAGCTCGGTTCCGGCGGGCAGTGGCACCTGGCTGACGAGCCCCACCACCTGCGCCGGGTCGGTGACCGCGTTGGCCGGCGCCCACTTCTTGGGCACCGACACCTCGCCCAGATCATCGGCTGAGACAGCCTGGTAGGCGGGGACGGGCGAGACCAGCTTCAGGAGCTCGGTCTTGGGTCCCACCTGCTTGGAAACCGAGGAAACGTAATTAGCGATCAGCAGGAACACGCCGAGCAGGCCGACGGCAGCGATCACGACCAGCAGCAGGCCCTGACGCTGGCGCGGGTTCATCTGGCGCCGCCTCATCGCCCGCGCTCCTCCGGACCCTTCACCCGCGGTCCGCTCAACTCATCACTCGGCTGATGGTTCTTGCGCATCGGCTCCCTACCGATGTATCGGGCTAAGTCCTGGCCATCCTTAGCGCGCGACAGCTTTGTCGCCATATTACTGAGAAACGTTAAAATCGGGTACCTCTTGTACACGTGAACCCAGGGAGGGCGTCACAAGTTGTGGCGGGCATTACGGCCACGCTGGAGGCAGGGTCGACCGCAGCTGGGAGGGGCCCGCGTGAGCTGTGCAACGAGCGTGCGTTGGTGAGCAACAAGCGCGTGCGGATCCCGCCGTGGGCGCGGTCGTGGGCCGACGAGCGCAGGCAGATCCTGCCGTGGGCGCGGTCCTCGGGGGGCGACGAGCGCGGGCAGATCCTGCCGTTTCTGATGGTCGTGATGGTGCTCATCCTTGCTGCAGGTTTGCTCGTTTTCTGGCTCGGCTACTCAACTTCTCAGTCGGCCAAAGCCCAGAGCGCGGCCGACGCCGCGGCGCTGGCCGGCGAAAAAGAGCTCGTCTCCGAACTCGAGACCCCCCAACGAGGAGTCGGAGGCGAGTACGTACCCGCGAGCTTCAGCAGGACCACGGTCTGTGGGCAGGCCGAGTCCTATGCCTCGTCGAACGACGCCACGGTCGTCAGCTGCGATCCGATCTCGAGCTCCGGCTCGACCGTGGGCTGGGACGTCCAGGTCAAGGTCCAGGGCAACTCGACCCAGGGCACCGGCAGCCCGGCGGCCGGTCAGTCGGCCACGGCATCGGCGCGCGCCAGCGCCGACCCGCTCTCCCAGGCCAGCCCGGCGATCCAGACGCAGACGACCACCACCCCGTGTGAGGCCAGTCTTGGAACCGGCGGAGGCTTCTCCGGGCACGGCGGCCAGTACGGCTTCTTCCCGGGCGCCGGCACCAATTACAGCTTCGGGTGTGAAGGCCGGGTGGCCGGAGCGCTCGATCAGCTGGCCGTCGCCCAGCATCTGCATCTAATTGGCGTCTCGGGCTACGTCTCGACGAACACCTCCAAGAGCACCGACGCGGTGACCACCGCCCATGGCTGCGGCGCGGCTTCCACGACCCGAGGAATCTCTCAGCTGTCGACCTCGGTCCTCAGCCAGTACGGGCTCACGCGGCCGTTCCCGGGCAAGCTGGATGTGGTCGAGCTGGCCAACCAGGGATGCGGTCAGCAGACCACCGACGTCGACGCCGGCGGCACCCCCACCGTCGGTCTGGGCAACATGAACGTCCACCTGGTGCCGATGACCGGTGGTCCCGCCGGCTCGCTGCTCGGGCTCCTGGGCGGGGGCGGGACGAGCGCGCTCGGGGAGAGCGCGGTCCAGGTCGGCTGTCAGATCTATTCGGCCTGGAAGTCCCTGCACGCCCCGCAGCAGGTCCTGTTCATCGGACTGCTGGTGGCCTCCGACGAGTCCGCGTTCGGCCAGAACGTCGGCCCCAATCGCACTGACCCGTCACAGTCCATCGGTGTCTTTCAGCAGATCTCCAGCGACGGCTGGGGCACGATCCCCGAGGAGACGAACGTCGAGAGCTCGGCCGAGATGTTCTTCCTCGGGGGCAACAACGACGGCGTATCGACCGAGGGCCTGATGCACTACTACGGTCTGGACCCCAACCTGCCGCCGTGGGAGCTGGCCCAGGAGACACAGGTCTCCGGGGCGGGCCAGAACTCCGACGGTCTCGCGAACTATGGCGCCCCCGCCAACATGAGCGCCGCTCGCCAGATGTTGAGTCAGATCACCGGCGGGGGCTGCAAGAACAACACATGATCCGCCGTCCCCATTCCTTGAGGTTCTCGCTCCTGGCGGTCGCCGCCTGTGCCACGCTGCTCGGGCTGTCGGCGTGCGGTGGATCGAGTCAGACCAGCTCTGCGGCGCTCAAATTCCCCGGTCTCGGATACCACTACTACCCGCCCCACCTTCCCAAAGGGTTGGCCAAGAACGCCGTCGTTGTCGTCGACCTCACCAACTCGGGGCGGGTCGCACCGGCGGCGATGCGGTTCGCCTCAGACGCCACCCTGAGCGGAGCCCGCTGGACGGCGTGGGGCTCTGATTCGACCACCGGCCACGGAACCGCCACCGTGCGAATCTGCTCGCCGAACTGCGGCGCCGGACATTTCTCGCGGTATCCCGCAACGATGGTTCTCAAGGGAGTCCGAACCTGCGGTGCGCACCGCTATTACGAGAGCGCCCGGGTGACCCTGACCACGGTCAAGGGGCCGGTGGCGTGGGGGGCGTTCGTCAAGGTCCCCTGCTCCTAGGCCCGACTGGGCGGTACCGTCGTCGCCGTGGACAAGGTCTTCGGCAAGCACTCAGTCAGAGCCGTGCTGCTGTCACGGCCCGAGTCGGTGCAGCGCCTGATCCTGGCCGGCAAGGAGTCCTACCACCGGGACATGATCGAGCTGGCCCACAGATCGGGAATCGATCCCGAGTTCATGGCCTGGCCCGAGTTCCGCCGCGTCGGAGGAGTCAACGATGAGGACAAGCACCAGGGGGTGGTCGTGCTCACCAAGCCTCGTCCCGTCCTCACCGAGGCTGACCTGGGCTCGCTCGCCGACGCCAACGTCGTCCTCGCCCTCGATCAGATCTCAGATCCCCAGAACCTGGGGACGATCCTGCGCAGCGCCGCCTTCTTCGGCGTCGACGCCGCTCTGATCCTCAAGAACCGAGCGGCCGAGATCTCGCCCTTGGTGGCTCGCGTCGCGGTTGGGGGCGCCGAGCTCGTGCCCACCTTCCGGATCACCAATCTCGCGCGCAGCCTCGAGATCCTGCAGGGGATGGGGTTCTGGGTCTATGGCCTGGACGAGCGCGGCGAACGGACGCTCGCCCAGACCGACTTCGACGCCAAGGCGGTGCTCGTCGTCGGCGCCGAGGGCGAGGGGCTTCGCCGGCGCACCAAGGAGACGTGTGATGTCCTGGTGCGGATCCCGGGCGGGCAGGCCGGACTCGAGAGCCTGAACGCCGGTGTCGCCACCGCGGTCGCCCTGGCGGAGGTGTTCCGCAACCGCGAAGGCGACTAAGCGCGAGAGACGTACTTGCCGGTGCGGGTGTCGACCCGCACCCGCTCGCCGACCGAGACGAACAGCGGAACCTGCACGACGGCGCCGGTTTCGAGGGTCGCGGGCTTGCTCCCGCCGCCCGAGGCGGTGTCCCCGCGTAACCCGGGCTCGGTCTCGGCGACCTTAAGGTCGACGGCGCTGGGGAGCTGGAGGCCGCCGGGCTGGTCGTCGATCACCAGCAGCTCGACCTCGTCGTTTGGCTTGGTCCAGCGCAGCTCCTCCTCGATCTGGCCCTGCGGCACCGCGATCTGCTCATAGGACTCGGAGTCCATGAAGTGGGCGTCCTGCCCGTCGGAGTAGAGGAACTGCATCCGACGGACCTCGGTACGCACGGCTCGGAACTTCTCCCCGGCGCGAAAAGTGCGGTCGATGACGGCTCCGTCTGAGGCGCGGCGCAGCTTCGTGCGGACGAATGCGGCTCCCTTGCCAGGGTTGACGTGCTGGAACTCGAGGACCTTGAAAACCGTCCCGTCGACGTCGATGTGGTTGCCGCTTTTGAGCTGATTTGTGGAGATCATCGCCCCGTAGCCTACTTCGGGCGGAGCCCTCGGCCGGGGCCGCCGTCGCCGTTCAAGCGGTCGTTGGTTGCCCTTATGATTGCCCGATGGCCAGGGACCGCAGGCGAAGCGGGTTCAGCGGAAAGCAGCGCAGCCCCGGCGAGCTGGCCGATGCCCTACGCGAGCTCGCTGCCAACGCCGAGGACCCCGTTCCCCGCGCCAAGCGGCGCCGCGGGCCCAAGCCAACAGGGTCCCAGGTCGCCCCCCCTCCCCCGGTCCCGGTCCTGCCCGAGCCTCCGGCGCCGCAAGCCGTTCCCGAACCCCCTCCGCCGCAAGCCGCTCCCGAACCTCCAGCGCCGCAGGCCACTCCTGAACCCGCCGCTGACCCCCCGCTCCGGCGCGTCCCGCGCCCAGCTCCCCTTCCGCCCGTCGAGCGACACACACCTCCCCCTCCACCCCCGGTCGCCGAACCCGAGCTCCCGGCTCCGGTGGAGCCGTCCGCTCCGGAGCCGCCCTCTGCCGAACAGGACGCGACCCTCCCGCTCCCCGAGGCCCCGCCTCCGATCTTTAACGAGCCCGCCCTCGATGAGCCGGCGGCGCTCGCACCCGAACGCCCGGCGTCAGGACTGGTGGCCGGCCAACCCCTCGAGCTCACCGGCGACGTCCCGACCACGGCCGGGCCGCTCCCGCCCCCGGACCCCGGTCCCGAGGTCGCGTGGCGACGTCCGGTGAACACGACCGAACGCTCGACCCGCTTCCAGAGCCGGACCGCGGGTCGCATAGGTCAGCGCGGGCGGTCTTCGTGGCAGCCTAGATCGGCGGAACGGCGGCGAGGCGGCGCCCCCGCAGGCGGTCCTCGACCAATTCGCCTGGTCCTCGGTGGTCTGA
>JBAPXO010000016.1:0-3670 GCA_049284255.1 Solirubrobacteraceae bacterium
CGCTACCCGTCTGACCGATCGCGCGGGCTCCTCGGAGTATTTCCTGGGCGGCGGCGTCGTGTACTCAAATCAGGCCAAGGTCGACCTCGCGGGTGTGGACCCGGCGCTGATCGAACACTATGGCGCCGTTTCGACCGAGGTCGCCCAGGCGCTCGCCGAGGGGGCGGCGCTGCGTATGCACGCCGAGATCGGCGTCGGGATAACCGGGGTTGCCGGGCCCGACGGGGGGACGGAGGCCAAGCCGGTCGGACTGGTGTGCTTCTCGGTCTGGTCGCGCGAGGGCCGTTCCCTGACTCGCAGTGTTCGCCTGCCCGGCGGACGGGCGGACATCCGCGACCGTTCGGTGACGGTGGCCATGCACATGATCAGGCGGTTGCTGCTCGGCGAGTCCGATGATCGCCGGGTGGCCTCGCTCCGTGGCGACGTGACGCCTGACAGCCGGTGAGCGTCGAGCGAGCAAGGCTGTTCGTCGCGCTTGAGTTGCCTTCCGTCGCTCGCAGCACGCTCGCGCATTGGAGCTCGCTGGCACTCGATGAGGTGGGCCATGGCCGCCCGCTCGGCCCCGAGTCCCTTCACGCCACGCTGTGCTTCTTGGGCTGGCGTACGGTGGACGAGGTGCCGGCGATCGCCCGCGCCTGCCGGGCAGTGGCGAGCCGACGGCGGGTCGTGCTCGCGCTCGGCCCCACCCGGTGGCTTCCCGAGCATCAACCTCGCGTGCTGGCGGTGGAGCTTGTCGATAGCGACGAGGGGCTGACACAGCTTCACGCGGCGCTTTCACGGAAGCTGCACAGCGGGGGCTGGTATGAGCCCGAGCAGCGCCCGTTCCTTGCCCACGTCACCGTCGCCCGGTTCTCGAAGGGGACCCCGGTTGCCCAGCCCGAACTGATATGTCCTACGCCGCTGCGATTCATCGGCGACGCCGTGACCCTGTACCGCTCCTACACCGACCCGGGCGGCGCGCGCTACCAGCCGCTCGAGACCGTGGGCCTGAGCGGCTGAAAACCGCAACCGGAGGCCCGAACCGCAACCGGAGGCCCGTTTCGCATCGTGCGCCGCGAACCTGCCCTCGGCGAGCGTCCCTTACCGCCAGCGCTCAGGGGGGCGAGCTACTGGCTTGGGAAGGGGGCGGACGAGCGGGTGGTCCTGACGCCTCTGGCGGGGCGGTGGTCGCCCGGCGCCCGCCGAGGAGGCGGCCGAGATGATCACCGAGGCGATTGCCGGCGCTATAGGCGCCGAATGGACCACACCTCGGCCGCTGAGCACGATGTGGTCCGATCGAGTCGCTCTTGAGGGCTCCTATCCCACACCCCTCGTAAACGACCGGGGTGTGGTCAAAAAAGCGCCTCTGGGACTCAGCCGCCTTGTTCTAGTCAGAGTTCGCAGCCTACGCGGCATTGCGGCCCGCGCCGGGGGGATCGCACCCGCACGGGTTCGCCGGTCCAGTCGAAATCTCGCGCCCGAGGCGGGTTTTTGTCGCCCCCGAGGCGGGTTTTTGTCGCCCCCAATCGGGACTTGTACCGAGACGGCCTTGTCGGCCCTAATTGGGGGTTCAACCACAGCCGTGCAGGATGAGCAGCCCGCGGTTCAGGGCAGCTGGCTGTCTATCCACTTCTCGAGCGCCGGTCCGCTTTCGCAGCTGGTGATCAGCGCGTAGCGAATTCCGGGGCCGTGGTGGTAGCCACCGTGGTAGAGGAACTCGGAGTCGACGGCGGCCTGCTGGTACTTGGGCAGCGAGATGCTGACCTCGGTGCGCTTGTCGAACTGGTCACGGCGCACCACCAGCGCGCTCGAGTCGTCATCGGTGAGCTCGAGCCACAGCCGAACGACCCAGCCGTTCTCGTCGGGGTTGTTGGCGGCGTTGTTGTTGTCCAGATGCAGGCCCCAGCGGCACTCGCGCATCGTGTTGGGCTTCATCCTGAGTAGCTGGACGCGGCCGAAGCGGGCGCCGATCGACTCCACGTACTTGACGATGCTCGGGCACTTCTCGGCGTTCTCGGTCCACACGCCGTCGAGGTCGGCCTTACCGTAGGACTCAAAGCCCTTGAGCTCGAGCGCCCCCGTGGCCGAGGTGATCGGCGCGAACGTGGTCTGGTCGTCGGTGGAGTACGTCGTGTAGGCGAGGTTCTCGTACTCCTCTTTGGGGATCTCGGGGCCGTCGTACTTCTTCAGTGGCAGGTAGCCGCCGTTGGCCTGCAGCTTGGGCATGCGGTAGTGCGGCGTCTGACGCTGGGTCAGGGACGGCCGCCGGACGCCGGTGGCGTAGAGGATGCGTTTCGTGTGCTCGTTCTTCAGAGCATCGGTGAGAGTGGACAACTGTCTCTCCAAAAAGGTTGTTTGCTTTGAGCGATCGGCCATTTTCGCATCCGGGGCGGCGGGAGGTCATCGCGGCCGTCTGTCCGTCGGAGCGTGCAGGATCACGCGGGAACGTTTCGGGTTTCGTGACGAATGTGTCTTGTTCCTTTTCAGGGACCCGGTCTAGCGTGCGGTTCCGTCCGACATCGGGCCTACCGTGATCAATTCAACGCGCGTAGACAAAGGAGCCAGAGCGAGCATGAGCGAGAACCAGAGAGGCGCAACCGTCGGCGCGTCTGACCCCAAGGCTGACGCCAAGCGGCAGGCCGCCCTACAGGGCGCCCTGTCCCAGATTGAGCGGCAGTTCGGCAAGGGAACCGTGATGCGGATGGGCGATCCGGGCGCGCGGGTCAACTGCGACGCGATCCCGACCGGAGCGCTGTCGCTTGACATCGCGCTCGGGATCGGCGGCGTTCCCCGCGGGCGGATCGTCGAGATCTTCGGCCCGGAGTCATCGGGCAAGACCACCCTCGTCTACCACGTGATTGCCGAGGCGCAGAAGCTCGGCGGAGTATGCGCCTTCGTCGACGCCGAGCACGCCATGGACCCGCTTTACGCCCAGCAGATCGGTGTCGACATCGACGAACTGCTGGTCTCCCAGCCCGACTACGGCGAGCAGGCGCTCGAGATCGTCGACATGCTGATTCGCTCCGGCGCCGTCGACCTGGTCGCCGTGGACTCGGTGGCGGCGCTGACACCGCGAGTCGAGCTCGAGGGCCAGATGGGCGACCAGACCGTCGGAGCCCAGGCGCGGATGATGTCGCAGGCGATGCGCAAGCTCGCGGGCAACCTCAACCGCGCCCAGACGCTGTGCCTGTTCACCAACCAGATCCGGGAGAAGGTGGGCGTGATGTTCGGCTCGCCGGAGACCCAGCCCGGTGGTCGGGCGCTGAAGTTCTATTCCTCCCAGCGCCTGGACATCCGCCGCATCGAGACTCTCAAGGATGGCACCGAGGCGGTCGGTAACCGCGTGCGGGTCAAGGTCGTCAAGAACAAGGTGGCGGCGCCTTTCAAGCAGGCGGAGTTCGATATCGAGTTCGGCAAGGGCATCTCGACCTCGGGCTGCCTGCTCGACTACGGCATCGAGCACAACATCGTCACCAAATCGGGCTCGTTCTTCTCCTACGGGGACGAGCGGCTCGGTCAGGGTCGTGGCAACGCCAAGGCCTTCCTGGACGAGCATCCCGAGATGGCCGGCGAGATCGAAGCCAAGATCTATGCCGTACTGGGCCTCAGTCGGGATCTCGTCAAGGAGATTGAGCACGACGAGGCTCCACTCGCCGCCATCCCGACCGCTGAGGATCGCGCCGCCTAGGGG
>JBAPXO010000017.1:0-4681 GCA_049284255.1 Solirubrobacteraceae bacterium
TGGCCTATGCCAAGGAGCGCGAGCAGTTCGGCCGTCCGATCGCCAGTTTCCAGCTCGTGCAGGCGATGCTCGCCGACATGAAGGTCGAGACCGATGCCGCCCGGATGCTCGTCTACCGCGCGGGCTATCTCAAAGACACCGGGCAGCCCAACACCATGGAAACGTCGATCGCGAAGCTGTATGCCACCGAAGCGGCCGTGAAGTGCGCCAACACCGCGATCCAGGTCCACGGCGGGTCGGGCTACGTCGACGATCATCCCGTCGAGCGTTACTTTCGCGACGTCCGCGTGACCACGCTGTATGAGGGCACCTCGCAGATCCAGAAGCTGATCATCGGGCGGGCCCTGACCGGGATAAACGCCCTGATCCCGTCGTGAGCCCAGCCGACGAGGAGAGCGGTCCGGCCTCCCCGCCGGGCGTGATCGGCGTCGCCGGCGCCGGCACCATGGGATCAGGGATCGCTCAGCTGGCCTGCTTGAGCGGAGCGCAGACGCTCCTGCACGATCCCGACCCGCAGGCTCTGGAACGCGGCATCGCCCGCATCGAACACCAGCTCCAGCGCGGCGCCCAGCGGGGCCGCCACACCGAGCAGGAGGCCGGAGAGGCGCGCGAGCGCCTGCACGCCGCGCCCGAGCTCGGCGACCTGGCCTCGGCGGAGCTCGTGATCGAGGCGTCTCCCGAGCGCCTGGATCTCAAGCGCGAGCTGTTCGCGGCCCTCTCAGAAGTCGTCTCCGAGGACTGCGTGCTGGCCTCCAACACCTCCTCGCTGCTCGTGACCGCGATGGCCGGAGCGGCCTCGCACCCCGAGCGCGTCGTCGGTATGCACTTCTTCAACCCGCCGCCGGTGATGGCCCTGCTGGAGGTCGTCGCGGGCATGGAGTCCTCGCCGCGAGCGCTGGCCGTCGCCCGCGCGGCCGGCGAGGCGATGGGCAAGCAGGTCATCGAGGCGGTCGACGGACCCGGCTTCCTGGTCAACCGCTGCAACCGTCCGTTCGGGCTCGAAGCGCTCAAGCTCCTCGCCGAGCAGGTGGCGGCCGTCGAGCAGATCGACCAGATCTGCCGGCTGGGCGGGGGGTTCCGAATGGGCCCGTTCGAGCTCATGGACCTCGTCGGCGTCGATGTCGGACTCGACGTATCGAAATCCTTTTATGAGCAGAGCTTCGGCGAGCCGCGCTGGCGGCCCTCGCCGATCGCCGTCAAGACGGTCGCCGCCGGACGCTGCGGTCGCAAGACCGGCCGTGGCTACTACGAATACCCCGAATCCGGCACCCACCGACCCGCCGATCCCGACCCCCCCTCGCCAGGGGGCGGCGATGGTCTGATCGTGGTCGCCGGAGACTCCCAGCTCGCGCTCGAGCTCGGCGACGCCGCCGAGGAGGCGGGCTGGGATGTCGTCACCCCGATCGAGGCCACCGACAACCAGGCGCCGTTCTTGATCATCGAGATCGCCCACAACGGTGAGGAGCCTGATAGTCCATTGCAGGGCGGGCCACGCGCCATCTGCTGCAGCGCCGGGTCGCTGGCGGCGCTCGATCCCGGTGGTACGGCGGTCGGCTTTCACGCCCTGCCCCCGTTCGCGGACTCGAGCCTCGTCGAGCTCACCCGGGGCCCGGATTCGGCCGCCTCGGCCGCCGACGCCGCCGAGTTGTTCTTCGCCAGCCTGGGCAAGCACACGCAATGGGTGGGCGATGCGCCTGGACTGGTGCTCGGCCGGATCGTCTGCCAGGTCATCAACGAGGCGGCGTTCGCGCTGGGCGAGGGGGTCGGCAGCGCGCAGGACATCGACACCGGCATGCTCCACGGCCTCAACTACCCCCGCGGCCCGCTGGCCTGGGCGGACGAGATCGGACTCGACCACGTGCTGGGGGTGCTCGACGGACTATCGGCAGAGCGCGGCGAGGAGCGCTATCGCGTCGCCCCCGTGCTCAGGCGTCTGGGGTGGTCGGGACGGATCGGCCGCGCGACCGGCGAGGGCATCTTCCGCTACGAGGCGCCATGATCTGGGGTAAGCGATGAGAGCCGTCACCTTCCAAGCGCCGCTCGAGGTCCGCATCGAGGAACGCCCCGAGCCTGAGCCGACCAGCCGCGACGATGCCGTGGTGGCGATCGAGGCGAGCGGGATCTGCGGCTCGGATCTCCACATCTACCACGGCCGGGTCAAGATGCAGCCCGGGTTCACGATCGGCCATGAATTCGTGGGCAAGGTCATCGCCGCCGGCGAGGATGTAACTCGAGTCAACGTCGGCGACCGGGTGTTGGGCTGTTATCACAGCGCCTGCGGCACCTGCTTCTACTGCCTGCGGGGGATCTACCACAAGTGCGACCGGATGCGGGTGTTCGGGCATGGCGAGCTCCTGGGCTCGCTCCCGGGAACCCAGGCTGATCAGGCCCTGGTGCCGATGGCCAACATGACGCTGCGCCCCGTGCCCGACTCGGTCTCCGACGACGTCGCCCTGTTCGCCGGGGACGTGATGGCCACCGGCTACCACGCGGTGGACGAGAGCGGAATCTCCCCGGGCGACAGCGTCGCCGTTCTCGGCTTGGGTCCCGTCGGCCTGTGCGCCGTCCAGGTGGCGATCGCCGCCGGCGCCGCCCCGGTGCTGGCGGTCGACACCGTCCCCCAGCGACTGGAGATGGCGCGCAGCTTCGGCGCCGTGCCCGTGCACCTCACCGAGGAGAGTCCTCGGGACGTCGCCCGGGAGCTGACCGGCGGCCGGGGGTTCGACGCCAGCATCGACGCCGTCGGGCATCCCGATGCTCTCGATCTCGCGATCCGGCTGGCGCGCAAGGCGGGAACGGTGGTCGCGATCGGCGTCTACGCCGAACCCTGCCAGGTCCACATGGGGTTGGTCTGGATCAAGGCCCTGAGCATGCGCACCGGCCACGCCAACGTGATCGGTCACGTCGATCGCGTGCTTGGGATGCTCGCCGCCGGAACCCTGGACCCCTCGCCCCTGGTCACCCATCACCTCCCCCTCGACGATGCTGTCGAGGCGTATGAGATCTATGACCGGCGCGAGGCCCTGAAGATCGTCCTCACGCCTTAGCTGTCCGGCCTCTCCGCCGGGCACAAACGACACCACTAGGAGGCCACATGTCCGCCACCGCCCTCCCCGAGCAGCTCTCCGGCCCGGCCCGGGAGTTCGCCTCCCGCTCACACGACCTGCTGATCGACGGCGAGCCGGTCGCCGCCGCCGACGGCGCGACCTTCGAGACGATCGACCCCTCGACCGCCGAGGCGATCACCACGATTGCCCAGGCCGGCGCGGACGATGTCGACGCCGCGGTGACGGCCGCCCGCCGCGCCCTCAGCGATGGCCCCTGGGGCGGCCTTGCCGCAGCCGGGCGGGCGCGGCTGATCACCCGCCTGGCCGAACTCATCGAGGAGAACGCCCAGGAGCTCGCCGAGCTGGAGTCGCTTGACACCGGCAAGCCGCTGAAGCTGGCCCGGGCGGTCGACGTCACCTCGGCGATCATGCACTTCAGGCACTTCGCGGGATGGCCGGAGCGGCTGTTCGGGCAGGTCATCCCGGTCGCCCAGAGCGAAATGCTCTGCTACACGCGCAAGGAACCCGTCGGCGTCTGCGCGCAGATCATCCCCTGGAATTTTCCGCTCCTCATGGCGGCGTGGAAGGTCGCGCCCGCGCTGGCCGCGGGCTGCACCATCGTGCTCAAGCCGGCCGAGCAGACCCCGCTGACCGCCCTGCGACTCGGGGAGCTGGCGCTCGAGGCCGGGATTCCCCCCGGGGTGCTCAACGTCATAACCGGGGATGGCGCCACGGGCGCGGAGATGGTTGACCACCCCGGTGTCGACAAGGTCGCCTTTACCGGCTCGACAGAGGTAGGCAGGGAGATCGGCGCCAAGACGGGGCGCTCGCTGAAGCGGGTGACGCTCGAGCTTGGGGGAAAGTCTCCCAACATCATCCTCCCGGACGCCGATATCGACGCCGCCGTGGCCGGCTCCTTCCAGGCCATCTACTTCAACACCGGCCAAGCCTGCAACGCCGGCAGCCGCCTGTTCGTGCCCGCAGAGCGCTTCGATGAGGTCGTTGGAAGGCTGGCCGAGCGCGCCGGCAAGTCTCGGCTGGGGGCAGGCCTGGAGCCGGGCACGCAGATCGGACCGGTGGTCTCAGCCGAGCAGCAGCGCCGCGTTCTTGACTACATCGAGATCGGCCAAGCCGAGGGCGCCGAACTTGTCACCGGAGGCGCGACGACCGGCGAGGACGGCTATTTCGTGCAGCCGACGCTGTTCACGGCCACCGACGACGGGTTGCGAATCGCCCGCGAGGAGATCTTCGGGCCGGTACTGGTGGCCTTGCCCTACGAGTCCCTGGAGGAGGTGGCGGCCCGGGCCAACGACTCCGACTACGGTCTCGCCGCCGGGGTGTGGACGCGCGACGTCGCCAACGCCCATCGCCTCGCCGCCATGCTCCAAGCGGGCTCGGTGTACGTCAACTGCTGGGCTTCGAGCGATCCCGGCGCCCCCTTCGGGGGCTACAAGAGCTCAGGAATCGGCCGCGAGCACGGGCGCGACGGGATCGAGGCGTACCTCGAGACCAAGACCGTTTGGACGAGTTTGTCCTAGGCGGCGGGACTCGGTGCGGACGGTGGCTGAGCCGCTCGTCGTCCCGCTGAAATTTTTTGCCAAATCCTGGCTAAGGCGCGATTGGTGGGGGTAGGA
>JBAPXO010000018.1:0-4999 GCA_049284255.1 Solirubrobacteraceae bacterium
TATCCCGGGCGCGGATCGGACCGTCGCGCGCCACAAGCTCGAGGGTCTCGGCCACGAGCTCTGGCTGCTCGCGTGCGATCCGCGAGATCGACCCCCACGCCTCGCGGTCGACGTCCGCCATCCGCCAGCGGAACAGCGGATGGTGCTCGACCGGGATCAGCGATGCCTCGTGGGCCCAGTACTCCACCAGCCGGCGGTTGATTCGTCCGGTTCCGTGCCCGGTGATCCGGTCGAGACGCGCGCGGTCGTAGGGGCCCAGGCGCGAGAAGACCGGCATGTAGTGCGCGCGGGAGAAGACATTCACCGAGTCCAGCTGCAAGACCCCCAGACCCTGGACGAGGCGGTGGATCTGGTTGATGCTGGGCGGCCGGGCCGGCCGCGGGCGACCGAAGCCCTGAGCCGCGAGCGCGATCCGGCGCGCGCGGGCGGCGCTCAGCGGGCGTCTGGACACGGGGGACACGGCGACCACTGTCTAGGACGGCGGGAGCGGCCCGCCGCGGAACAGCCTCGGATCCCCAAGGTTGTAGTCACCGCGCATGTAGCGCGCGAAGTCGGTGCTGAAGATCTCCATCGTGATCCCGTCGCCGATCGGGATCACCTGCTGGGGCTTGACGTTGACGGGCGGGGTGATGATCTCGGCCGGCGGGTAGGGGATGTGGGCAGCAGGCGAGTTGTCGACGAGCAGAAATGAACGCGTGTCGGGGTGGTAGGCATACGCCTGGTCGATGTAGTTGAGGTACATCGTGCACACCCAGCCGACCGGCTTGATGCACGCTCCCGCGGGCCTGACGTCGAGCTTGTAATTGGAGCTGATAGTCAGCGGATAGGAGATCCAGTAGCTGGCAAAGCCCCGGGTGAGGTGTTGTTGGGCGGCGACCGTCTTGATCCGCGCGAACAGCTGCGAGCGCGACACGTCGGTTTGGAGGTTGGGGGACCACGGGCTGCGGGCGATCAGGCCGATCGCTGCCACCAACGCCAGGCCGAGCGCGAGCGCCACCGTCGGCCACGGCCGCCGGCTGGCGATGACCGGGGCGAGCATCGCTCCGGCGGCCAGCGGGACCCCGTACAGATACCGGCTGATGGGATTGCCGAGCGCGCCCTGGACCGAGGTCCCCCCGAACGCCGCCAGGTAGGCGATCAGCATCGTCCCCCAGACCGCGATCCAGGCGCCGCGCTGGAGCTCGGGTCCGGGCGCCAGGACCGGCAGCAGCCGGCGGGGTTCTCGCGACCAGACCGTGGCCGCCCATCTGACGATGGCGACCGCCACGCCGGCCACCGCTACCACGACCAGGAAAGCCCCCAGGTAGCCGGCCAGCGCGCCGATGTTGGTGAGCAGGTCATAGCCGTGACCCGGAAGTGGGACCGGGCCCTGCCACACCGACTCAAGCGCCAGCAGCGTATTGGAGAAACTTGTCCCGAGCTGCTCGAAGGGCAGCGAGGTGATCGGGATGACCTGGCGCAGCAACGCGTGGTCGCGGGCGATCGAAGCGACGATCCCTGTGGCCGCGAGCCCCAGCGCGGCCACGAGCAGCAGCCCCGCAGCGTGCAGCCAGCGCCGGTGACTCAACAGATACAGGCCGCCCACCGCGAGCGGGATCTCGGCGGCGGCGAGCATCAGCTGGTCGCCGCTACCCACGATCCCGATCAACGCCGCAAGCACCAGTCCGACCACGGCCGCGGCCACGCCCCGGCGCAGGTCCGCAATCCCTGCCAGCCACACAGACCACAGCGCGACGAACCCCCCGGTCCACCAGACCGGCGCGTGTACCGACCACCCGCCGAGCCCGGCCGCCCAGGTGGCGCCGCCCACCGACAACGCCATCAGCGCGACGGTGACCGCCGCCGTCGCGCCCCAGAGCCGCCACGCCTGCACGGCCACCAGCAACGGCACCAGGATCGCTAGGACGACCGGCGCCGCGGTATCGAAGAAGCCGCTCAGCGGAGTCGACCGAAACAGCTCGAGCAGCCACAGCGGCCCCCACCAACCCAGCCGCCCGGTGATGATCTGGGCGTGGCTGTACTGATGCGCGGTCTTGGCGACCACGATGGGAGCGGCGAGGTCGGAGTTGTTCTCCGTCGCCGTCGCGATCGCGCCGGTGCGCGCGATCAGAACGATGAGCAGGAACCCGGCCACCGCAGCTGCCGCATAGAACAGCCACCCCTCCGACCCGCCGGCGGACCCCCGCGGCTGCCCCAGCCGGAGCCGGCCAGTCGCCGTGGTCACGTCCTACAGAATCCCGATCTCGGAGTTGTCGCCGACGAGGAAGCGGTAGGCGCGGGGCTGGCGGTCTCCGCGGCCGATCTTGACGTTGCGGCCCAGCAGGCTTGATTCCATGCGACCATCGAGGCCGCGGACCTGTGAGCCGGAGAGCAGGATCGAGTGCTCGATCTCGGCACTCTGGATCACGCAGTCCTCGCCGACCGCGGTGTAGGGGCCGATGTAGGCATTGGTGAGCCGGGCGCCAGCGCCGATGATCGCGGGGCCGCGCACCGTCGAGCCCTCAAGCCGCGCGCCTTTCTCGATGATCACCCGCCCGTCGATCTGGGAGTCCACGAGCTCGCCGTCGACGCGATTCTCGATCGTCTCGAGCACCAGCCGGTTGGCGGCCAGCATGTCCTCGAGGCGTCCGGTGTCCTTCCACCATCCCTTCACGATGTGCGGCTCGACGCGCAGACCGTCGTCGACGAGGCGCTGGATGGCGTCGGTGATCTCGAGCTCACCACGCGCCGAGGGCTCGATCGCCCGAGCGGCATCGTGCACGGCCGCGGTGAACATGTAGACCCCCACGAGCGCCAGGTTGGTGTGAGGCGCCGAGGGCTTCTCCACTAGCGCGACGACCTTCCCGTCTGAGAGCTCGGCCACCCCGTAGTGCTCAGGGTCGGGCACCGGGGTGAGCAGGATCAGGGCATCGGGCTCATGGTCGATGAACGCCCGCACCAGATCCTCGATCCCGCCCTGCAACAGGTTGTCGCCCAGATACATGACAAACGGCGAATCACCCAAGAACGACTCGGCGGTCAGGACGGCGTGGGCCAACCCGGCGGGCTCTGACTGCACGATGTAGGTGACCTTGACATCGAAGCGCTCCCCGTCGCCGACCGCGGCTCGGATCTCGTCGCCGGTCTCAGGCGCGATGATGATCCCGACCTCCTCGATCCCGGCATCCGCCATCGCCTGGATGCCGTAGAAGAGCACCGGCCGATTGGCCACGGGCACCAGCTGCTTGGCACTGGTGTGCGTGATCGGACGCAGGCGTGTGCCCTTGCCGCCCGAGAGGATTAGCCCCTTGAGTGCGGTCATCGCGGGGGAAATCTAGTGCACGGAGGTCAATACGCGCCCGCGAGCTTGCGGTGATCCCAGCTCGCGATCCGCCGCGCTCGGAAGTGCAGCGCCACCCGCTTGGCCGCCTGCCTGGCGATCGCCTGCAGCGCCTCGGGCCCCGGCGACCCGCCCCCGTAGCGCGCCGCCAGCTCGGCTCCGAGCCGAGTTACGGCGTCAGGATGGCTGATGATCTCGGTTTCGGCCTCGACCATCACCCCTCGCAGCTGGTCGTAGCTGTCGCCGGCTTCGACCTGCAGGGTGGCGCGAGCATCACGCTCGAGGTTGCGCACCTTCTGGGACTTGGCGTATGTCCATGCCCAGACGTCGCCGTCGCGGATGACGTACCACAGGGGCATCAGGTGCGGCCAGCCGTCGACGCCATTGGTGGCGCAGATCAGGGTCCGCTGCTCTTCGAGGAAGTGGGCGAGCTCCTCGTCGCCCATCTTGATCTGGTCGCGGCGGCTCATGCTGGGGACCGTCGGTCCGGACCTAGTGCGAGACGAGCTCGGCTCCGGCGCTGATCGCCTCGGCGGCGCGGCGAACGGCCTCCCGCGCTTCGGTCGGGGTGAGCACGACCGCGTCGCCGGCCTCCTTGAGCGTCTCGCGCACCAGCCAGTCCACGCCGGCGAAGCCCAGCTCGACGATCAGCGCACCGTCGACCAGCTCGGCCACGACGTTTCGCTCCTCACGCGCCCAGCGTGCCCGCTCCGGGGAGATCCAGACTCGGGCCCGGCTGGAGGCGGGTACCTCGCCGGTCTTCGGCCAACCATCGACATCTGCGGCAGGATCAACGTCGGGACGGGCTTCGAAGGTCTCGTCGGTGACGGTCGCGGACTTGACGCGATCCAGTCGGAAGTGGCGCACGCTGTCTCGCGTCGGATCGAAGCTCGCCAGGTACCACCCCTCGCGACCGTTGATGAGGGCGTAGGGCTCGACCAGCCGGGTTGAGAACTCGTCCTCGTTCTCCTTGTAGTACTCGAAGGACAGCAACCGCCGTCGGGCGATGGCACTCGAGACGACCTCGGCGATCGCCACGTCGTCGCCGCCGGGCGTCGCGAACTGGAGCCCCTCGTGAACGGGATCCTCACCCAGCGCCGTGACCACCTTGCGCCGCACCGAGGTCAGCGACCCTTCCGGGATGTGCTCGCCGATGAGGTCGATGGCGGCGATCAGGGCCTTGGCCTCCACGGGCAGCAGCCGCGCCGGGCGAGCGAACGAATCTCCGTAGGGCTCGGGGTCGACCTCGACGGTGCCGTCGGGGTGGATCTCGGCATAGAGCACGTAGGTGCCGGCTCCGAAGTTGACGACGTTGAGCACCGACACGTCCTCGCGCAACTCCTGCTCTGAGACCTTGAGCGCCTTGCATAAATCGGCGGCATCCAGCAGCCGTCCGGCACGGCCGGCCTCGATCAGCATCCCGGCCAGCGTGACCAGCCGCGCAAAGCGCTCAGGGCGGATCGCCGTGTCGGGGCGGTGGCCGTTGCCCTCCTCGACGGCGCCGGGCGCCTCCGAGCCACGTCCGGATCTCGAGATGGCCAGCGATTCGGGCGCGGTCTCGCCGCCGGGCAGCTCCGGCGCCACCGACGGCTCGCCGGTGTGACGCTCGACCAGCAGCCCGACGCGCTCGCGCAGCTCCGAAACGAGCTCAGGCGGTCCGACGATTCGGGCGTTCTCGCC
>JBAPXO010000019.1:0-3291 GCA_049284255.1 Solirubrobacteraceae bacterium
GCGGGGGCGCGCTTCGCCGGCGGATCGATCAGATGACCAACGAGGAGTACCAACGACTGCTCCGGCTCGCTCCCGCCGACGTTCGCGAGCGCCTGCCCGGCGCCGGTCGCGGTCAGCGTGACATCGAGCGCGTGGTGCACGAGCTCGATGACGATTCGCTCATCGTCGCGCTGCGCGACCTCGGCGGACACGACCTGGGGCAGGTCCTTCGCTCCCTGCGCGAGGCCGACGCCGTGACCGACCGGCCCTCGGTGATCTTCGCCTACACGATCAAGGCGTGGGGACTTCCCACGCTCGGTCACCCCGCCAACCATTCGGCGCTGCTGACCGATGCCGAGTGGGAGCGCACCGGGATCGAGCTCGGCGCGCGACCCGACGACCCGTGGGCGCGGTTTGCGCCCGGGTCGCCGGAGGCCGAACTGTGCCAAGAGGCGGCCGAGCGTCTCGCGCGCGAGCGTTTGGCGCCCGCCCGGCCGCCCGAGATTCCCCGCGATGTGGGTCGTTCCCACCGCGGCCGCGCGTCCACCCAGCAGGCCTTCGGACGGTTCTTCGCCGATCTCGCGCACTCCGCCCCCGAGGTGGGTGCCCACGTCGTGACCGTCAGCCCCGATGTCGCCTCCTCCACCAATCTCGGAGGCTGGATCAACCGGGTCGGGATCTGGCATCCCGGCGACCGCATCGACTGGTTCGCCGACGACACCAACACACTGGTGCGCTGGCGCGAGTCAGAGCATGGCCAGCACATCGAGCTGGGGATCGCCGAGGGCAATCTGGTGGGCCTGCTCGGCGAGCTCGGGTCGACGTGGTCGCGCGACGGGCTTCCCCTGCTCCCGGTGGGAACCCTGTATGACCCGTTCGTCAATCGCGCGCTCGAGCCCTGGTCGTTCTCCATGTACGCGGGCGGGCAGTCGATTCTCGTCGGCACCCCGTCCGGGGTGACCCTGGCACCCGAGGGCGGAGCACACCAGTCGATCATCACGCCGTCAGTGGGCCTCGAACAACCTCGGTGCGTGGCCTGGGAGCCGGCGTTCGGTCAGGATTTCGAGTGGGCGATGCTCGACGCCCTGTCGCGATTGGGGAAGCCCGACGGCTGCTCAGCCTACTTCCGGCTCTCGACCCGGCCCCTGGATCAGTCCCTCGCGCAGGTCCCCGAGGATCCCGCGGCGCTCGAGCGCCGGCGTGGCGACGTCCTCGCCGGGGGCTATGTATTGCGCCGTGCCGAGGGGCGTCCGGCGGTCACCGTAGCCGTCATGGGCGCTCCGGTACCGGAGGCGCTGCGGGCGGCCGAAGAGCTCGGAGACGGCGGCTATCCGGTCGACGTGGTCTGCCTGACCTCGGCCGACCTGGTGTTCCGGGCCTTTCAGGCCCGCGGCGGCCTGGGCGAGGGATCTGACTCGATCCTGGAGCGGATCCTGCCGGTCGACCGCGCGACTCCGCTGGTGACGGTGCTCGACGGCCACCCCCACACCCTGAGCTTCCTGTCGGCCGTGCGCGGCGAGCCGATCGCCTGCCTGGGCGTGTCTGACTTCGGCCAGTCCGGCGATGTCTCCGACCTCTACCGCTACTTCGGAATCGACGCCGACACCATCGTCGGCGCCGCCCTGGACCTACTGCCATGACCGAGATCTTGATGCCAAGCCTGTCCGATTCGATGCAGGAAGGAACGGTCCTCACGTGGCTCAAGGCCGCCGGGGAGCGCGTCGGGCGCGGCGACGAGCTGGTCGAGATCGAAACCGACAAGGCGACGATGACCTACGAGTCGCCGGAGGAGGGGATTCTCGAGATCGTGGTCGAGGCCGGGAGCACCGTGGCCGTGGGCACGGTTATCGCCCGGGCGCAGGAGGTCGCCTCGGCCACCAGGGACGATGGCGCCGGCGAGTCCGCGGTTACCGAGGACGATGGCGCAGGCGAGTCCAGGGTCGTCGACGACGATGCCGCCGCGCAGCCCACCGTAGCCGACGATCCCGTGCCGGTCGGAGCTGCCGCGGCGCCCGTGGAGGGTGGCCTCAACGGCGACGGCTCGGTTCGCGCCACGCCCCTGGCCCGGCGACTGGCCAGCGCTCACGACGTCGACCTGAGCCGCCTGAGCGGCAGCGGCCCGCGAGGCCGGATCCGACGCGTCGACGTCGAGCTCGCAGCTGGCGTGCGTGTCGAGTCGCCGGCTCCTCGATCATCTCCCCCCGCCCCCGCCCCCGCCCCCGGCGCGCAGACCGACCAGAGCGTGGCCCCCGCGGGCGACGGCGCAAAGGGGCCGGTGACCGTCGTTCAGCCCACCCGGCTGCAGCAGGTGATCGCCCGTCGCATGTCGGAGGCCAAAGCGACGATCCCCGAGTTTCAGGTGGAGGCCGAAGTGGCGTTCGATGCGGCCATCGAACTGCGAGCTCAGCTCAAGGAGCAGGGCGGCGACCGCGCCCCCTCATTCAACGATCTGGTCGTGAAGGCGTGTGCGCTCGCGCTGCGCGAGCACCCACGCGCCAACGCCTCCTACCGCGACGGAGCCTTCGAGCTCTACGGCCGCGTCAACATCGGCATCGCGGTGGCCGCGCAGGACGCTCTGGTCGTGCCCACGATCTTCGACGCCGACACGCGCTCGCTCGGGGCGATCGCCGCCGAGGCCAAGCGGCTGGCCGCCCGCGTCCGCGGTGGCGAGATCACCCCTCCCGAGCTCTCGGGCGCCACCTTCACCGTGTCCAACCTCGGGATGTACGGGATGTCGGCGATCACCCCCGTCATCAACCCGCCTCAGGCGGCGATCCTCGGGGTCGGAGCGACCCGCGCGTTGCCGGCGATCGTCGACGGGAAGCTGACCGAACGTCACGTCCTCACCCTGCGGCTCTCGTGTGATCACCGGATCCTCTATGGCGCCGACGCCGCCGAGCTGCTCAGCGACATCCGAAGTCACCTGGAGCAGCCGCTGCGACTGATGTTGTGACCTTCACGCTTGATAGATCGTAAGATGATCGATAATCTTGCAGGGTGCTGGAGCGGGTCGCGCCGTCAAGCGCGGCCCGTTGTCTGAGACAGGAGAGAGAGGGGCCCTGAGTGGCCGCAGATCGAGGTGTTGGCAGAGCCGTGCAGCGCTTGCGCGACGGCGGGATGGTCGCGCTCTACGACGATCAGCGCAATCAGGGAGACCTGCTCGCAGCTGCTGAGCTGACGACCGCCCAGACCGTCACCACCATGGTCCAGCGGGGCGGAGGACTCGTCGCCGTGGCGTTGACTGCGGGCCGGATCCGCGACCTCGGGCTCAAACAGATCCCCGTGAAGCGAGAAGGTGGTCGCCGTGCCTGT
>JBAPXO010000020.1:0-6398 GCA_049284255.1 Solirubrobacteraceae bacterium
GTCTGCGCGCGCGCCAGCACGGCATCGAGACGTGGCTGTGGCCATCATCGCGGGTCGTCCACCATCGGGCGCACTCGAGCGCGGCCGCCTTCGGCGGCGAGCCCTATGCGCGGCTGGCGCAGGCTCGCCACGACGTCGTCCGCAGGCGGTTGGGGCGTGAGCGGGCGGCGGTCGACGATCGCGCTCAGCAGCTCACGTTCGCCTCGCGCGTCATGGCCAAGCGCGCGCTGGGGCGCCCGGCGACCCGTGAGCGCTGTCAGCTGGCGGCGCTCAAGGCTCTGCGATCCCCGCGGGACGCGCGGTGAACGGCACGCGCCGACTGTGGTGGGGTGCCGGTGGCCTGGCGGTGCTCGTGGTCGCGTTGGTGGTCGTGCTCGTGGCCTCCAGCGGCTCGAGCAACTCCTCGTCCTCGTCCTCGTCCTCGTCCTCGTCTTCGTCCGCGTCCGCCGGCAGGTCCCGGCTGGCCGTCCCATCGCACTCGCTGTCGCCGTATCCGGTAACTCCGGTCTCGCCTTCGGCGCTGTACACAGCGGGCGCAGCGGCGACCACGACCCTCTCGGGGCGGCTGGCCGAGAAGTCGCTCCCGGCACTCCCACCACCGACCGGGATGCAGCTCGGCATCAGCGTCAACGGCCTGTTCAACGCGGGCACCTACAAGCTGGCCGAGATCGACGCTCAGTTGCGCACTCTCCAGGCCACGGGCGCGAACGTCGCCCGCAGCGATGCCTTCTGGGAAGCCAGCGAACCGGCCGCGCCCGTCCACGGCGTGCACCACTTTGACTGGAGCTTTGACGACACGATCGCCGGCGCTCTGGCCGAGCACGGCCTGACCTGGCTGCCGATCATCGACTACACCGCGTCCTGGGCCCAGTCGATCCCCGGCCAGGACCACTCACCTCCCACCAGCGACGCCGACTATGCCGCCTACGCCCAGGCCTTCGCCGCTCGCTACGGAGCCAACGGCAGCTACTGGCGCTCGCACCCCCGGATTCCCAGTCATCCAGTGCAGACGATGGAAGTCTGGAATGAGCCCGACAGCGTCCACTTCTGGATCCCGAAGCCCGACGCCGCACGCTACGCCGGCCTCTACCTCGCCACGCGCCGCGCGGTCGACGCCGTCGACCCGACCGTCCACGTGATCGTCGGCGGCCTGATCCGCCCCCCCTCGTTCCTGCGGGCCATGGTCCACGCCCAGCCGGATCTCAAGGGCCACATCGACGGCGTCGGGATCCATCCCTACGGCAGGCCAACAAAGATGGTCTCGGGAATCGTCAAGGTGAGGAGAACACTGAGGTCGCTAGGGATGGCGAGCGTGCCGCTCTACATCACCGAGTTCGGATGGACCACGAGCCCGCGCTCGGCTCCCACCTGGGCCACCGCCAAGCAGCGGGCGGCCTACATCACCTTCATGCTGGCGGCGCTCGGTCACGTCAACTGCGGGCTGGCCGCCGCTCTCCTCTACGCCTGGGTCACCCCCGAGCAGGACCCCAGCAACGTCGGCGACTGGTACGGGATCTTCAAGCCCGCTGGCGGTGCGACCCCGGCGACGGCGGCATTCACAAAGGGGCTCGCCGCCGCGCGAGCTCCGGGACGGACGGTGCCGGTGTGCGGTAAGGCCTCGGGGACTACTTGATGCAGCTGGTCGCGGTGGCGCCCTTGCGCTTGCAGTGCTCGAGCGCCAGTGCGCCCTTGCGGAAGGCTCCTAGGGCGGGCTTGACGATCACGTGCCCGCCGTGGAAGGCCAGTAGCCCCGCGTAGTCAAACGCGCCGGAGCCCGAGTCCTCGTCGCCCATCCACGTGTAGTAGTCAAATCCCGCCAGGTTCAGCGAGCGCCGGTTCTTGGCGAGCAGCGGCAACAGCTGGGAGATCTTGCTGGCCTGTCCAGCCTCGGTGGTGTCCCAGTCGAAGTGCTGGGAGGTCCTGTGCAGCGCCGAAGGCCAGCTCACCTCGGTGGCAAGCAGCGGCTTGTGCACCCGGGCGCGGTCCATCGCCCGTCGCATCAGGCGGTACGCCAGGATCACGTCCGACGGGTACTTGGTGAACGAGTTGACCGAGACGATGTCGTAGAGCTTGCTCGAGCCCTTGATCTTCTGGATCTGCCCCCACGACCTCCAGGTGACGTTGGTGAGCGCGGCCAGCACGACCTTGGCGCCCGGGTCGGCCCGCTTGATCGCCGCATGGGCGCTGCGCAGCAGTGCCACGTAGCTGCGCGCGAAGGGCTGGGGCCAGTCCCAGAAGGTGTTGGGCTCATTCCAGATCTGCCACTGGCGGATCGGCGTCTTGGGTATCCCTGGGTTCTCGCGCCAGAAGCTGCCGTTGGGACCGTAACGGCCAACCAGCGCGGACAGGTACGCGCCGTAGGGAGCGTCGTTGAGCGGCGTGGGGTAGTGGACGCCCTTGGTGACACGAGCGTCCCAGCTGGGGACGTACATGACCGTCGGGAGAACGCTGATGCGGCGCTTGGCAGCCGCGGCTACGACCTGGTCGGTGAATTGGAAGTCGGTCGGAGCACCACCGGTGTCCGTGAACTCGTCACGCTGGTCCGTCGGGACCTCCGACCAGCTCTGATAGGGCTGGGCGACAGACCAGTCAAACGCGACCCGAATGCTCTGGACTCCGTTGGCGACCATCGAGGAGATCTGGTTGTTGAAGTTCACCGGCGTGTCGGGGCCGAACAGCGGGCCGTCGGTGTCGACGCCGACGAACCCCTGGGGCACCGCCGGACGGGCAGAGGCCGAAGCGGCGGCCACCCCGCAGGCCAGGATCGCGGCCAGGAAGAAGAGGGAGACGACGGAGAGCAGGCGAGGGCGCGGCAACGTGAGCATCAGTTCCTCATACGGACGGCGGGGCTGGACGGGTCAGGACTGGGCGGGTCAGGCAGGACTGCTCAGGCGCGCTGGATGCGCCGCCGCAGCCCGAGCCCACCGGCGATCAGGCCGAGGCCGAGCACGCCGGCGAGCCAGCTGTCATAACCCGTGTAGGGAAGCGACGTTGCGGTGCTGCCCAAGGAACGTGTGCTCGTTGACGGGCTCGAAGCGGTAGTCGCCGACGGCGTGGACGTGGGGGTCGTGCCGGTGTCGGCGCCGGAGGCCGCCGGCGTCGTTGCCGGCGCGGGCGCGCTCGTGGTGGTCGGAGCCGGAGTCGGAGCTGGGGCCGAGGTCGACGCATGGGTGGTCGTTCCGGAGAAGGGGTCGGTGTACTGATTGTCCCCGGCCGACCCGCCGCCGCCGGCCGCCACGGTGACCGCCGGGAGCGCGAGCGCGAGCGCTCCGAGCACCAGTAGACACGTCGCGATGTGCCGAGCACCGAACACGCTCCGAGTATGACAAGGGCGCTCGAAGGTCGCGGCGGCCACCTCCCTCCGGAAAAATCACGACTGCTCGCAAACCGGCGTTTTGCAGGATTTATTGCAAGGCCAGGAGGTCAGGGCGTGAACGCGACGGGCCATGTTAGGGTGCTCAGCGCCGCAGATCGAGACCCCGGTTCGGCGGCGAGAACGGCGCCTCAGGCGCCCTTTGATCTAACCACGGCGTCGTCCTGGGACCCGGCGCCGGGGTCGCGTGCCCCTGCCCTTCATGTCGACCACAAGTTCTCGTTCCTGGATGCTGCGCCTACTCGCCCTCTGCGGCGTGGGCGTCGCTCTTCTCGCCAGCCATCTGACCGCGCCCAGCGCGGGCGACCTCCAGAGTCAGATCTCCGCCGCGCGCTCGGCCACCGCCTCGCTCAAGTCGCAGATCGCGGCCGACTCGCAGCAGATCGCGACCACCGGCAACGGACTGCAGAAGGCCCGAGACCGGCTGGCCGGCATCCAGAGCCGGCTCACCGTCCGCGTCGACGAGCTCAAGAGCGTGCAGGGCCAGCTCCTGGCCGCTCGTGACCACCTCGTCGACCTGGAGAACCGGCTCCACCTCGCCACCAAGGTCCTGGCCGCGAATCTCGTCGCCGGCTACGAGGGCGGCCGGCCCAACCTTGTCGACGTCGTCATCAATTCGCATGGGTTCAACGACCTGCTGGAGCAGGTCAGCTTCCTGGGCCGGATCGCCCACCAGGACGCCGGCGTCATCGGCATCACCCGGACCGCCCGCGCCCAGGTCTCAGCGCAGGCCGACCGGCTCTCGGGCCTGGAGAGCCGCGACCGGACGCTCGCCAACCAAATCCTCACCCAGCGAAACCAGGTGGCCGCGCTGCAGTCAGCGCTGCTTCGCCAACAGGCCCGCGAGCTCGGGACGCGGGCGCGCGCCAACTCCAAGTACCACGCCCTGAGTGCCCGTCTCTCCGGGCTGCAAGCCAAAGCCGAGGCCCAGGAGCGAGCGCTCGAGCGACGCGCAGCCGAGCAGGCCACGGCCGGCGCGACTACCGGCAACGCCGACGTCGGCGGGATCGCCGTCGACACCGGCGGGATGGTCCAGCCTCCCGCCGACGCGCCTGAGGCCGTCAAACAGGTGATCGCCGCCGGCAACGCCATCGCCACCCTCCCCTACCTCTACGGCGGTGGCCACGCTTCCTTCCACGCCGACGGTTACGACTGCTCGGGCTCGGTGAGCTACGCGCTGGCGGCGGCCGGCCTGGTCAGCTCGCCGATGGTCTCGGGCGACTTCGAGGACTGGGGCGCGCCCGGGCCGGGCAAGTGGATCACGATCTACGCCAACGCCGGGCACGTGTGGATGACCGTGGCCGGCTGGCGCTTTGACACCGTCGCCCTGGCCGAGAGCGGCACCCGCTGGGCGCGAGGTGGCGGCGAGTTCGACGGCATGGTCGTGCGCCACCCGAACGGGCTGTAGCGGCGGCTCGCGGACCGGGCGGGCGGGTATCCGTGGCGAGAAAACCGGCCACTACGGCCGGAAACTCGCCACACATCCGGGCGGGGGCCTTCTCCAGCCGACCTGGGCACGAAAACGGGAACATACGTCCCGAAAAGCTCCCCACGTTCGAGCGCGCACGCCTCCCCCGAGGCCGAGCACCGAGTCCGCCGGGGGGCTCAGCGCCTGGGGTGCACGAGCCGCGCGTCGGTCACCGAAGCCGGCGTCGCCGTGGGCGTGCCCGCCGACCCACCGCGGTAGGTGACCGTGAAGGCATTGCCCTTGCGCGAGAGTGGCGACGGGACGGCCGAGGCTCCGGTGCCGCCGTTCTGAGCCACGAAGCGCGGCTCGGGCGTCAGCAAGCTGATCTCGCTGACTCCCCAGTGCCGGTCCTTGATGCCGCCGGAGTGGCCGCGGGTCGACTTCGCGGTCGCAGAGGTGATCCTCGCGCTGCTGAAGTTGGCCAGCGGAAGCGTCTGGCATGAGATCTCGCTGGTGCAGACCGAGGGCGCCTCAACGATCCACTCCGCCGAGCTGATGTCGAGCAGCGGCGCGCGCATCGTCTTGGTGAACGAGCGATGACGGGTCTTGTCATCGAGCAGCAGGGTGACCTCGTGACCCGACACGGCCACGCTGGCCCGGATCCGATCCCCGGCGTGGACGATCAGGCTGGTGGTGTGCGATGCCGAGGGCACAAGCTCGTACCAGCTGCTCGACACCGTCCGTCCGCGGCTGTTGCAGTCGATCTCGGTGCCGATCTGCTCGAGCGCCCGCGATGACCGCGCGTATCCGCCGATCCCGACCCAGACGGCGGAGTAGGTGGGATCGCCGGCGGTGCAGGTCACTCGGGGCTGGGTCCACTGCCCAAGCACCTTGTTGAACCGCACGCCTCCGCGGTGAATCGCGTAACCCGCCCAGTTCGTGCTCGCGCTGGCGTCGGCCATCGCCGCCGGAGCAGCGCTGAGGGCGAGCGTGGCAGCCGCCACGGCCGCCACGCCGGCGAGAAAGAGTCGGGCGCCCATCAGCCGGCCCCGTCCGCCCCACTCACGTTTTCGCCGCCTCCGCAAGGATCGCCGACGACCGTCCCTGGCAGTCATACATCGTGACCTTAGTGCCCGAAGCCGTGAAGGTCACGGCCGTGCAGGCCTTGGCGACGATCTTCAGAGCCGCCGCACTGCCCTGACGCGAGTCGCCGGGGCCGGCGAAGCCGCCCTGGCTGCCGTCTGTCAGGACCCACCGCAGGTGGCCGTTTCTGACCTCCATCGCGATCCACGATGCGGTCACCGAGCTCTCCCGGCCGGAGAAGCCGCCGAGGCCGGCGACGTTGGCGTCAGAGGAGACGATCGCCGCTGCGGCCGTGCTCTGGCTCTCGACGCCGATCGTTCCGCCGCCATGGGACTTGGCGTAGGTGATCGCCGCCTTCAGGGTGGCGCTGTCGCCGCCGAACATCCCGCCGGGACCGCCGGCGCCGAAGCCGCCGAAACCGGAGGCGCCTCCGAAGCCCCGGGCGCCGCGAGCCGCCCGGCCACCGGCGACAGCCGCCGAGGAGCCGCTACCGAACAGGCCCTGGACCTGGCCGCCCACAGCAGAGCCCCCGGC
>JBAPXO010000021.1:0-2866 GCA_049284255.1 Solirubrobacteraceae bacterium
GAGCTCGTCGAGGTCGAGATCCGCGACCTGCTGTCCGAGTACGAGTTCCCTGGTGATGACATCCCGTTCGTGGTCGGGTCGGCGCTCAAGGCGCTGGAGGGCGACGAGGAGTACGAGGGCAAGATCCTCGAGCTCGCTGACGCGCTCGACACCTACATTCCCGAGCCGACGCGCGACCTGGACAAGCCGTTCCTGATGCCCGTCGAGGACGTGTTCTCGATCACGGGCCGGGGCACGGTGGCGACCGGTCGTATCGAGAGCGGAATCATCAAGACCGGCGAGACCGTCGAGATCGTGGGCATCCGCCCGACGACCACGACCGTCGTGACCGGCGTAGAGATGTTCAAGAAGAACCTCGACGAGGGTCGCGCCGGAGACAACGCGGGTTGTCTGCTGCGCGGTACCAAGCGCGAGGAGATCGAGCGCGGTCAGGTGCTTTGCAAGCCCGGCTCGATCACGCCGCACACCAAGTTCAAGGCCGAGGTCTATGTCCTCAAGAAGGAGGAGGGCGGTCGTCACACGCCGTTCTTCACCGGTTATCGGCCGCAGTTCTACTTCCGCACGACCGACGTCACCGGCGTGGCCAACCTGCCCGAGGGCACGGAGATGGTCATGCCCGGCGACAACGTCCAGATGGAGATCGAGCTGATTCAGCCGATCGCCATGGATCAGGGTCTGCGGTTTGCGATCCGCGAGGGCGGCCGCACGGTCGGCTCCGGGGTCGTAACCGAAGTCATTCAGTAGTTCACGGGCGGCGGGTCTGAGTTTTCGGCCCCGCCGCCTGTTTTTTGTAAAGCCATACGATCGATGCGGGCCGGCCCGGACCCAATCACTTTGGGTGGGCGGGTCCTTTTCCCTGAGATCACACGAAAGCTTTCGAGAGGCCTAGAAGAAGTTCGTGGCAACCATCGCTCAAAACAAAATCCGAATTCGCCTGAAGTCCTATGACCACACGGCGATCGAGACGGCAGCCAAGGAGATCGTCGAGACGGCGACGCGCACCGGCGCGACCGTGTCCGGTCCCGTGCCCCTGCCCACGGAGAAGAACGTGTACTGCGTGATCCGGTCGCCATTCAAGGACAAGGACTCCCGCGAGCACTTCGAGATCCGCACTCACAAACGACTGATCGATATCCACCAGCCGACGCCCAAGACCGTCGACTCGCTCCAGCGACTCGACCATCTGCCGGCTGGGGTGGACATCGAGATTCGCCTGGCCTCCTGACCCGATGGCGGCGATCCTTGCCAAGAAGCTGGGCATGACGCAGCGGTTCCTGGACGACGGACGCGTCGAGCGCGTCACCGTGCTCGAGGCCGGACCCTGTCCGGTCACCGGAATCCGCACGCGGGACCGCGACGGCTACGAGGCCGTGCAGCTCGCCTTCGGTGCCTGCAAGGAGAAGTCCATCACCAAGGCCGAGCTCGGTCACCTGAAGAAGGCCGATGCCTCGGCTCACCGCCACGTCGTCGAGTTCCGCGATGAGGCCGGCGAGCTCCTGGTCGGCGAGACCGTGACCGTCGAAGCCTTCGAGGTCGGACAGCGCGTCAAGATCTCGGGGAAGTCCAAGGGCAAGGGCTTCGCCGGCACGATCAAGCGCCATAACTTCTCCAGCGGCCCCAAGTCCCACGGCTCACACAACGTCCGCGCTCCCGGCTCGATCGGCGCTTCGGCGACCCCGTCGCGGGTGCACAAGGGCATCCGTGGCCCCGGTCGGATGGGCGGGGGACGGATCACCCAGCGCGGCCTGACCGTCGTCGAGCTGATGCCCAAGCGCAACCTGATGCTGGTCCGGGGAGCCGTGCCCGGCCCGACCGGCTCGACCGTGGAGGTGCGTAGCGATGGCTAAAAGCGCCCCCAAGCTCGGCGGCGGCTCGGCGAAACTCGACGCTGGCGCTTTCGAGGCGGGCTTCAATATGCCGCTCGTCCATGAGACCGTGCGGGCCGAGCTCAACGCTCGCCGTCGCGGCACCGCGGCCTCCAAGACCCGCGGCCAGGTATCCGGCGGCGGCGCCAAGCCATGGCGCCAGAAGGGCACCGGCCGCGCTCGCGCCGGTTCCTCGCGATCGCCACTGTGGGCCGGTGGAGGCACCGTTTTTGGCCCGACGCCGCGAAGCTACACCGTCAAGGTCAATCGCAAGGCCCGCCGGGCCGCGCTGCGCAGCGCGCTCTCGATGCACGCCGAGCGCGATTCGATGGCCGTCTTCGACGCCGGCGTCTTCGACGCCCCCGCGACCAAGCAGGCGGCGACGCTGCTGGCCGACTGGGAGCCCGCGACCCCCACGCTCGTTCTCTAGAGCGAGGCCGTGGCCGAGGCCGGGATGTCGTTTCGCAACCTGAGGACGGTCGACGTGATGCCCGTCACCGAGGCCGGGGTGGCCGATGTCGTCGGTGCCGCCTCGCTGCTGGTGTCCGAGGCCGCGCTGCCCGAGCTCGTCGCCCGGGCCACACGCGCCGCGACTGCGGAGCAGGAGGCGGCGTGATGGACGCAAGCCAAATCATCATCCGCCCGGTTGTGTCCGAGAAGTCGTTCGTGCTCGCCGAAGCCGGCAAGTACACCTTCCGGGTCGCCGACAAGGCCCACAAGACCCAGATCCGGCAGGCGATCGAGCAGCTGTTCGACGTCAGGGTCGTGGAGGTGCGCACCGCCTCAGTCAAGTCCAAGCCCAAGCGCCGCGGCCAGACCGCCGGACGCACCCGGCAGTGGAAGAAGGCCATCGTGCAGGTGCGCGAGGGCGACACCATCCCGATCTTCCAGGCGTTCGAGGCGCCCGAGTAAGCGATGCCGATTCGCAAGCCAAAGCCCACCTCGCCGGGACGGCGGTTCGTCTCATATCCCGATTTCGCCGAGGTCACTCGGTCCAATCC
>JBAPXO010000022.1:0-2181 GCA_049284255.1 Solirubrobacteraceae bacterium
CTTGTCTGGAGAGCCAGGACGTCCTGGACGGAAGTTCGACCGACAGACGCAGACCGGACGAGGCTCCCACACACTGGGCGCAGGATCAGGCGATTGCCTAGGTAGTTCAGTCTCGGGCTTGGAGAGAAGTAGGGATGGAACCCTTCCTCCTCCGCCGTTCTACCTTCTCCCGGAGGCGAGGTTGCCCGCCGTGGCACCGCTTTTGCAATCGGCGATAAGAGCAGAGCGTTACCCTCGCTCAATCTACATCGCGCGACCGCGGGCTCATCCCATCACGACGCGCTGAGGAGCTCACCATGCATGACAACCAGGTTGCGCTGATCACGGGGGCCAACAAGGGGATCGGACGCACGATCGCCAAGAATCTCGCGAAGCACGGCCTTACCGTCCTGGTCGGCTCGCGCGACCTCGCGAACGGTGAGACGGCGGCAGCGGGCATCGACGGCGACGCGCACGCGATTCAGCTCGACGTCACCGATCAGGCCTCGATCACCGCCGCCGCGGACCGGGTCCGGGAGGAGTTCGGCCGGCTCGACGTTCTCATCAACAATGCGGGCATCTCCCACGCGACACCCTGGGAGCAGATGCCGGGAGACACGTTCGAGGAGAAGGCGCAGTCGGGTCAGCTCAGCAAGGTGTCGCTCAACGAGTTGCGCGAGATCTTCGACACGAACGTGTTCGGCGCGCTCGCGGTCACACAGGCAGCGCTTCCCCTGCTGCGCGAGGCGCCATCTCCCCGGGTCGTCATGGTCTCAAGCGGGGTCGGCTCGCTCGCCGCTGCCTCCCAACCGGGGAATCGGTACCGCGCGATGTTCGGCGCCTACTCGGCCTCGAAGGCTACGATGAACGCGATCACCGACGGCCTCGCGATCTCCCTCGAGCCCGAAGGAATTCGGGTGAACGCGATCTCACCGGGGTTCGTCGCTACCGACCTCAACAACCACAGAGGGGTGCTCCCCGTGGAGGAAGGCGGCAAGGACGCGATTCGCCTCGCGCTGCAAGAGGGCGGTCCGACGGGAACGTTCACCGATCAGGACGGCGACACGATTCCCTGGTAAGGCTACGGCGGAGGAGGCGTGATCTAGTAGCGCAGCGATGCGTAGGCACATCCCCGGCTGCCGGAAGTTATGCCGGTCGCTCGCGTCGGTGGGCAGCGTCGAAACGGCGGCAATGACGGGGGCGAGGACCCAGGCCGCCGGTCGGTGCGCGCGTCAGTAACCGCTTCGCTCTCGCATTGGTCTCGCTGGCGCTCGATGAGGCTGATGCGGGGTCGATTCGGTGCCGGCAGGTCGAGACCAAGCGATCGTCGACGGGCCCACGGCTTGCCCGATGTGGACCAACGCCTCGTGGCTGTCGACATGCCGCAGCTCACGATCCCAATCGCGGCAAGGCGCTCGTCCGGCGCCGGCCCAGCGGACGCTCCCTATTGTGGCAAAGCGGCGGCCCGCCGCAGCCGACCTGCGCCATCGCCTCGTCGCCGAAGCGATGGTGCGACCCAAGCCGGCCGGAGGATCGACGCAGTCGTGGGGTCGTGATGAGCTGCACCCGAGATTGGCCGGACGAACGTCCGGCGGGGTGTTCGTTCAAAACAGTCTGACAGCGACCGAGTCTGATTACGACCGCGGCGCGTGCACCCGGATTCCGGTACCGCGGCCAAAGCTTCGGGCAAGCCGATGACGCCATACACCCAGTCGCGCGAATGATCGAACGCGTCACATAGTCAGCGGTGGCGCATAACGCCCGATCGCACTCCCGCGGCGCTCAGGACGATCGTCTGGTCGCCCAAGGGTGCTCGGAACGGTCGACGACATGCTTGTGGTGAGTCGATGGTGCGAACCGTCCCTCGCCGCTGGCGTCCTCGCTTGCGAGAGCCTCTGGCTGCTGCGGGTGGCGCTCGGGCTCGAGCTTGGCTGGCGCGCAAAGTTGATCGGAGCATTAGCTTGGCCGCCACACTCTGCGCGTGGCCGCTCGACGGATCTCAGGGGTGTTGACGCGGCGCGGTGCGCTGAGAGTGCCCGAAGTCACCGCGTATTTCTGGCTGATCAAGGCGCTGTCAACGGCGCTGGGGGAATCGACATCGGATTGGAGTGTGCATGCGATCGACCCCGTGATCGCAGTTCTGCTCGGATTCTGCGCGTTTATGGCCGCCTTGTCGCTGCAGTTTTGGGTCCGGCGCTATAT
>JBAPXO010000023.1:0-6017 GCA_049284255.1 Solirubrobacteraceae bacterium
CGCTCGGGGAGGGGATTGTCGATGTCTGCTAATTCGAACGGCTGACCATCATGAAAGCTGCTATCGACTTGTCGCTCTCCGGAAGGCACTCTTCCAGAATGGCGGATTCAACCTCACGCGGCAAGGCCCTACTCACGATGGTCTCTCGGATCGGGCTCGGGGTAGCGACCATCATCCTCAGCGTCAATCTGTGGACGGGGTTCCCGATCCTCGCCTTATGGGTCGGTTCCCAGGCCGCGGATGGGGACCCGCTAGCCATGACCGGCATCGGCGTGACCCTGGTCACGCTGATCACGTTGTCGTGGATCGGCATGAAAGCCCTGTCGCGGATCAGCGCCAGCTACGACAGAGTGACAAACCGCCCAGCCGCCGTACGCCAGCCAGCGCCATGGCTGCTCAGCATGAGCGCAGCGACGGTGCAGCCAGAACGCGGCAGGCGTGCCGTAAGCGCGATCGAGATGATCGTGATCGGGACGGTCGTGGCCGCGTTCATCCTGTTCGAGATCTGGTTCTTCCTTCTGAGCTCACGCCCCATCTAGCCGCGCCGGGGTGCGCCGAAGGGAGGCCGTCGCACAGCCAAACGCTCACCGAACGTCGGCGCGGCCGCCCCGAGGTGCTGCAACTGATCAACGGAGCGCGCTGGGCGTCGCCAGTCGGCGAAGATTAATCCGGATATGTCCTCGCACTCCAGAAAGATCCTGGACGGCGTCCTCAGGCCGGCGCTGAAGGGAAGCCAGCCCCGAAAGGGGAGCTGATGGCGCAGCCCTCCGGCTCCAACGAGCTCGAGCGCCTGCTGGTTGCCGCGGCGAACGACCCGGCGGAGCGCCCGGCCTTCGCCCAGGCGCTGTTGACCCACGATGTGTACGTGCCGGGCCGGTCCGACCCACCGCCGGTGAACGGGGTCATCCCGCCCGACGCAAAGCTGCGTTTCGCCACTCTGGAGGATGCTCGAGGCTCAGTGCTGCCCTTTTTCACCTCCCAGGCGAAGCTCGAGGAGGCTCTGGCGCAATGGCCGGGTGCCGACCCTGCCTTCCTGTGCCTTCCGGCGCGGGCGCTCTTGGAGATCACTCGAGGCAGCCGTCTGGCTCTGAATCCGAACACCTCGCCCGGGAAGGAGTACACGCCGCAAGAGGTCGCGGCGCTGCTCGACGGCCGGGAGAGCGGCCTTGAGCCGATCCTCATTACCGAGAAGCAGGAGGTCCTGGTCGGGGCGCCCCGGTTCGTGCCGCCCGAACTACCCGCCATGCTCGCCCGGTTCTTCGTCCAGCGGCCGGTGGTCGAGGCCGCCCATCTGGGCTGGTGGCGCGGACCTGGCGGCGACGAGGCCTACCTACTCGGGGTCGTTGCCCTCAACCCCGAAGCCGCGCTGGAGGGGTTCGGCCAGCTCGGTCTGGACCGACTCACCGAAGGTAGAGCACTCGATATCCAAGTCTTCGAGCCGGGCGCCGAGAATGGGATACTCGATCACCTTCCGCCACCCTTCTACATCCGCGCGGCCCAAGCTGATGTCGACAGCCCCTAGGCTGACGGGAGCGAGGCGCTTCCCCACCAGCCGCCGTACCTCCGGGTGCGCCATCTCATAGCGGCTGAACGTCGTGACCTCCCAGCTCCGGACGAGGCCTTCTGTCACGACGGGCGGCCGACGAGCGCAGAGCCTCCGAGCACGAGCAGAGGAGCGAGATGGCTAACGCGTTTGGGTCACACGGAGCGCCCGAAGTGATCTTGTGGCTGCCGCCCGGTTCACAGGACCGCGATACGCTGGCGGCGTGCTCGTCGCGCGTGACGTAGAGGTGAGCGTCACGGACGGGGTGCTGATCCTGGGGCCGGTTTCACTAGACGTCGCCCCCGGCTCGCTGGTCGCGCTGATGGGCTCGAGCGGGTCGGGGAAATCGACGCTACTGCGTGTGCTCGCGGGGATCGCTGAGCCGACCGCGGGTACCGCCACTTGGGCGGCCCACTCGACCGCGTCCTCGGTGCAGGCGCTGGGCTACGTGCCCCAACGCGAGAGTGTTCACGGTCGGTTGACTACGCGCGAGGCACTGCATTACGCGGCGTGTCTGAGGCTGGGCACCGGCGAGGCGATCGAGGAACGCGTCGGGACGGTGCTCGACGAGCTAGGTCTGGTCGGACAGGCCGACACGCTGATCCGAAATCTTTCGGGAGGTGAGCGACGCCGGGCCGCCTGCGGGCTCGAGCTAGTCGGCGATCCCCCGGTGTTGCTCCTTGACGAGCCGACCAGTGGGCTTGACACGGTGCTCGAGCGGCGGCTGATGCACCTGTTCCGTCGGCTGGCCGACCATGGTCGCGCCGTGCTCGTCGCGACGCATGCGACGGCGAGCCTGGATCTCTGCGACGAGGTAGTCGTCCTCCAGGCGGGACTGGCCGGGTACCGCGGTAGCCCGTCGGAGGCGCGGGTGCATCTCGCAGCGGTGGCGCAGGATCCCCAGCGAGCCTCGGACGCCGACAGGCCGATCGCCTCGGCAATCTCGGGGAACGTCCACGTCGCCACCAGGCCAGCGTCCGTGCTGGACGGATCGGCAGATGGTTCGGCCGGAGGCGGACCCGCGCCTTTGACGGCGAGGCGGCCGTTCGGCTTCGAGCTCCGCGTGCTGGCGGGGCGCTACTTCCGCACCCTCAAGCGTGATCGGCGGACGCTCGCCCTACTGGTCGGTCAGGCGCCGGTCATCGGCGTGCTCGTCGCAATCGTCTTTCATTCCGGGGCCGTCTCCACGAGCGCCACCTCGCCGCTCGACGCGATCGTGCTCGTCTTCTTGATCATGACCGGGTCAATCTGGCTCGGCGTGGCAACAGCGTGCCGGGAGGTCGTGAAAGAGCGCGGCCTCGTCGAGCGCGAGTTCGACGTCGGCGTTCGCCTGGATGCGTACGTGGCTGCCAAGGCTCTCGTCCTATTCGCGCTCAATTTCGTTCAGGTCCTGCTGCTCACGCTCGTGGTCGTGGGACTACAGCCGCTCGGCGTCGGCCCCGGTGCTGTCGTCGAGCTGTTCGCAATCGCAGTCCTCACCGCCTGGGCCAGTGCGGCGATGGGACTCGCCGTGTCGTGTGCGGCGCGCAGCGTCGATCAGGCATCGGGCGCCGTGCCGCTGCTACTGATGCCACAGCTCCTGCTCGCCGGCGGTCTGATCCCACTTGCCCAGATGCCACGGATCGCCGCCGCGCTCGCCAACCTCATCTATGCCCGATGGTCATTCGCGGGGCTCGCTTCCGCCGCGCGCATCGGATCGCGGCTGTCCGCGTATGACTACTCGCAGGCCCTGGGTTTCAGCAACGGGTTCTTCTCGCTGACCCCAGGTGCGGCTGCCGTGATCCTGATTGCGTTCACGCTCGTGGGCCTACTCGCCGCCGTCTTCTTTCTCACGAGCCGGCCCGCCGTGGGCCCATAGCGACGCCCCAGCCCGCGGGCCTTGGCATCCGGGCGTACCCGCACGGACCTCGCCCCTCCTGGATTGTCCCGATGGGATCCACTGCCGGGACGGGCTCGCCGGCTGTCGTGGCTGTTCGGACGACTCTTGAACCCGTCTCGCTCGGCCAAGGTTGACTGCGACAACGGAACACGCGTCGGGCGTCGACTGTTGGCTACGTTCTACGCGTGGAGTTGCAGCAGCGCATTGTCGATCGGATGGGTGAGTTCTTGCTCTTCGCGGTGACGCCACCGAGGCTGACGACCGGGCCGGAGCAGAGCAGGCAGATCGCTGAGGTCACGCTTGGGCGGCTCCGGTCGGTGGGGATAGATGGCCTCGTTCTTTACGACATTGATGACGAGAGCGACCGTAATCCCAGCGAACGCCCGTTTCCGTTCCTGCCCACGATCGACCCGGCCGAGTATCTCGCTCGTGATCTCGTCGGGTTGGATGTGCCTGCCATCGTTTACCGCGCGGTCAGTAAGCACGCCGAGGACGGCCTCCGCTTATGGCTCCGCGACCAGGATCCGGCCCGGGCGCTGTCGGTCTTCGTGGGGGCCTCATCCCGCAAGAAGGCTGCTGCAACGTCGCTCTCGCGGGCATACCAGCTCCGGACCGAGGTCCGGCCGGATCTGCCGCTCGGCGGAGTCGCGATCCCTGAGCGGCACGCGCGCGGAGGGAATGAGCACCTCCGGCTCATCGCCAAACAGGCCGCAGGCTGCTCCTTCTTCGTCACCCAGGTCGTCTACGACGTCAACGCTGCGAAGGACCTGGTCTCTGACTATCGCTACGAGTGCGGTGCCCAGAACCTGGAGCCAGTGCCGATCGTCTTCACGTTCTCAGTCTGCGGCTCAATGAAGACCTTGGAGTTCCTCCAATGGCTCGGTGTCAACGTGCCGCGCTGGATCGCGAACGATCTGCGCCATGCTGACGACACCCTCGACGCATCCTACGACCAAGCGGTCGCGACGGCGATCGAGCTGATCGCCTTCTGCCGACGCGTCGGCGTTCCCTTCGGTCTGAACGTCGAAAGCGTCTCGATACGCAGAGTTGAGATAGAAGCCTCGGTGCGGCTCGCCGGCCGGCTTAGAGCCGAGCTCCGCCGGTAGACGACGTGCCCCGGGACATCAGCTAGAAGCAGTCGTAGCAACAATCTGGGGTTCGTAGAAGGATCGACCACCGGACAGATTTGTCGCCCGTCAGGCTGTACCCCAGTCGCCGCGAGACTGCCTTGCTGACTCAAATTAGTTGGGTGTGGCAATGCGGACATGATCGTGGGCGTTTAAGCATTCATGGCACCGGCTGCTGATGGTCACCGGGAGTTCGAGACGTTCGCGTCGGGTAGCTCGGCCGACTTGTTGAAGGCGGCGTACCTGCTGTGCGGTGACCGGCAGGCTGCCGAGGATCTCGTGCAGACGGCTCTGATGCGGACCGCGCGGCGTTGGCGTGAGGCTCGGCGGGCACCGGACGCGTACGCGCGAGTGGTGCTCGTCAACCTGGCGCGCGACGCGGCACGCCGCCGGCAGCGGCGGGTGCGGGAGGTCCTGATCGACGAAACGCACCATCCGGGTGACCGGCGGCGAAGTGTCGCGGAGCGGTCGGCCGCAGACCATGCCGACCGGCTGTTGGGTCGTGAATCGGTGCTCGTTGCCTTGGCTGCGCTGCCCGAGCGCCAACGCGAGGTGATTGTGCTGCGTTTCTATGCCGACCTATCGGTGGCCGACACCGCCGCGGCGATGGGCGCGTCGCAGGGGACCGTCATGTCGTACACCAGCCGGGCGCTGTCGCGTCTGCGCGAGCTGCTCGGCGAGCCCGCCGAGCAGCCGGACACTCCGATTTCAGGCGAGGTTCCCCATGGTCTCTGATGAACAGCTGATCGAGAGTCTGCGCTCCTCGATGCGGGCAGCAGTGGCCGACGTCTATCCGCCCCCGGACCTCGTCGCCGCGGCGAGCAAGGCCAGGCGGCGATTGGCGTGGGCACCGCGGATGAGTGTGCTGGTCCCCACCGGCGCAGTGCTGGTGACGCTCGTCGTGGCCGGCTTAGCGATCGCTCTACTGCACGGACGGGGACATGACAATCAGGCGAACAGCCCGGCGACGCAGGCCGCCAACACCCCGGACACGATCGCCACGCTTCAATCCGAGCTTGCAGTGCTGCGCCGGCCCCAGCGCCGGGCCGATCACGCCCCCGCCTGGGCGATCACCGCCGAAGAGCACCCCCACTGCTCTAACTGTCTCACCTTGGACAAGATCAACCTCCGCCAGACGCGGCTGCTGACCACCATCCCGCTGCACCAGCGGAGCGATCGCCCCGGCCACCTGCGGGTGTATCTCATCGTCGGCTCGATCCCTCGCGGCGCCAGCGGCTGGCGCCAACACGGACCCGCCCTCACCGGCGTCCACGTCGACCTGCTCGTCCTTCCCACACGCGGGCACCGACTCGACCAACCGCTGACACCGTTCAACCACGGCGATCAGCCATTGCCCGCGGCCGCGCTGACCCCGCGCAACGTCGTCATCGGCCAGACCGCCACGGTCGGCGTGGTCCCGGATGGCGTGAGCCGCGTGAAGTGGGAACTATCGAACCCGGGCCAGGCC
>JBAPXO010000024.1:0-1572 GCA_049284255.1 Solirubrobacteraceae bacterium
GATCCACGCCGCCGCGGGGCGCGAACGCGAGCGGCTCGGGGCTCGCACCCACGAGCTGTCAGCGCTGCTCTATGTGCGCTCGCCGGCCGAGCTGCTTCCCGAGCTGCGCGACCTCGACGCCGCGCTCAGCGACCGCGCCGACGAGCACGGCGTGTTCGCCCGTGCCACGCACGCCTTCGTGCTCTACCAATGTGGACAGCCCGAAGAGGCGCTGGCGGTAGCTCGCGGGGCGGTGGAGGCCGCCGAGGCGTTCGGCGTGCGGCGGGAGATGCTCGGGCCGCTCGCCGCTGAAGCGGGCGCTCTGGCGGAACTCGGGTGCCCCGAGGAGTCGATCGAGGTCTATCGCCGGGCGCTTGAGATCGCCGAAGGCCACGACCAACGGCTGGTGCCGGCGATAGCGGGGAGCATCGCCGTCTCGCTGACGGCGCTGGGCAGCTATGCCGAGGCGGCCGCCCAGGCGCGCGCGGCGATCGCCGCCGCCGAGCGGACCGGCCAGCGTTTCCCCGAACGCTGGTCGCAGCTTGTCCTGGGTCGAGCCCTGTGCTCGCTCGGAGAGTGGGATGAGGCGGTCACGCGGATAGAAGCCGTCAAGGCGCACGTGCCCCCGTTCCAAATCGGGATGGCGGTCGCTCCGCTGGTCGTCATCGCCCTGGCGCGCGGTGAGCAGGAGCGGGTCCGGGAGCTTGTCGCCGAGCACGACGAGCGCTGCAGCGACGGGGGCGCAAGCGTGTTCGAGAGCGACTTCCGAACCCTGCGCGGGGCGGTTCTCGAGGCCGCAGCCCGAGACGACGAGACGTTGGCCCAGATCATCCCCACCGCCGAGGTCGCCGACTACGCCGAATGGAGCGGCTGGCTGGCACCCGTCATCGACATGCTCGTCGCCGGCGCCGCGACCCCGCCCCTCCAGGCTGCACTGCAGGCGCTGCAGGGGAACGGACGGATGAAGCGGACGGGACCGGTCCGCGCCCAGGCCGAGCGGCTGGCGGCACATCTGGCCCATCGTGCCGGCAGCACCGAAGCGGCCCTGGAACACTGGGCACGCGCCCAGGAGCTCGCGCGCGAGTCCGGGGTGCCCTTCGACGTGGCCGTGATCGCGCTCGAGCGCTCAGAGCATGAGCCGGGGGGCGGGGAAGGACTGCTGGCAGACAGCGTCGAGACGTTCGAAAAGCTGCGCGCCCAACCGTGGCTGAGCCGGGCTCGCCAGATCCGGGATCGGTCGGCCCCCGCGGGCGATCAGCTGCCCGGCGGCTTGTCGAGCAGGACGCCGTAAACGCGTCTGACCCGGAGCCGGATCACCAGGCGCTTGGCCTCGATCATCTGGTCAAAGAACGCCGACTCGTCCTTAACCTCTTCCAAGACTTCGGAATGGACACGGAGCAACTCCTGGCAGGCAGCGTCGCCGGGCGAGCCGGCGACGTCCGAAACCGTGGCGTCGCACTCGGCGACGGCATAGGACCAGAAGTGCTCGCCGGAGACGTGCAACGCGGCATGGGTATCGCGGCGGAAGATGCGACCCTTCACACGGTCGGCCGTCGTTGACACTCGGGCGGTCTGCCTCGCCTCGTCCCAGGC
>JBAPXO010000025.1:0-2335 GCA_049284255.1 Solirubrobacteraceae bacterium
GAGGAGGGCCGCCTGACGCGGGGAATCCGGGTGGGGGTGGGATCGGAGGATGGGCCTTCGGAGATCACTGAGGAGGCCGACGTGGTAGTCGATGGGCCCGAGGGGGTGCGGGAGATGCTCGCGCTCCTCCTCGCCGAGTGATCGCCCGTGCGCTTCGGGGAATTTCTGCGGACGACCGTGCTGATCAGCGCAGCGGCCGCTAGTGCTCTGGCCGCGGTGACCCTGGCCGCCAGCGCTGCCGGCGCCGGCAACGGTCTGGTGATTCCGGTGGTTGCGGGGTGGTGGGTCGCGGCTGCCCTGATCGGCCTGTGGCTGGGCCGCCGCGCCCAACCATCCCCTCAGATCGCCTCGCTGCTCGCCAGCGCTCGGACTCAGCCGTCGCTGCCCGAGCTGCACCCCGCGAGGGCGATCCTGAACCGGCTGTGGCCACTGCTGGTGTGCACGCTGGGAGCGGGCGCTCTCGGCGTCATCCTTCCTCAGGTACCGGCGATCGCATCGGGCTTCGCGATCATCTGGTCGCTGGCCTGGAGACACCAGTCCTCGGCGGTGCGGGCGATCGAGGATCGTGATGGCGCGCGTTTTTATATCGAGCAAACCAGTCCATTGCGCCCGATCCGGCTGGTGCGGACGCCGGGCTTTCGGAGCAACCTGCTCGAGCTCAACGGCTCTCCGGCCTCGCGTACGGCGCGCCCGCGCGCGTAGAGGGTTGCGCCGGAACGGTGGGGCCCAGTAGCCACGCGGGCATGGAGCGCGCCGCCGCCTCCGGTGTCGACGTGCTCGTCGTCGCCGGGGGGGACACGACGGGCTGGCGGGGGGCCGCCCGCGAGCTCGGCGCCGCCTTTCAAGGCGCGGGAGCGAGCGTCGTCATCGCCGACATGGGACCCGTTCCCGTGGTGCGGACGTTCATGGCCACCGACTTCCTGCAGGCGCGTGCCGCCCGGCGCGCCGCCGTCGGCGGGATCGCCGAGCACCGCCCCCGTGCCGTCGTCTACTGCTCGATGACCGCCGCGCTGCTGTGGCCCCGCCCCGGAGCCGTCTGGCTGGACACGATCTCGGCCGAGACTCGCCCGGGGCGCCATGGCATCTGGCAGCGCGTCGTCGAGCGTCGGCGGCTGGCCGAGGCCCCCCTGCTCCTGACGATGGCGCCCGGGTCGCTGGCAGCTTTGGGAGACCGGCCGCATGCTGAGTCGGTGCTCGTTCCCGTCGCGGTGCAGAGCTCGGGACCGGTGTCCGGGGCGCGTGACATCGACGTGCTCGCCTACACCGGGAACCCTGTCAAGCGTCGTCTGGACTACATCCTCGCCAGCTGGGAGCGGACGCGCCGCGACGCGGAGACGCTGGTCGTGGCCGGGCTCGAGCCCCCCGGCCCGCCGATTCCCGGAGTTCGCTTCGTGGGTCGACTGCCGCGTGAGGAGTTTCGGGCGCTACTGCGACGGGCGCGCGTGTTCGTGACCGCACCGCGCCGGGAGGACTTTGGGATCACGGCGCTCGAGGCGCTAGCCGACGGATGCCAGCTCGTCACCACCCCGGCGCCCGGGCCGTATGCCGCCCTCGACCTGGCACGGATGCTGGATGCGCGTCTCGTCTCCGATGATCTGGTTCCCGCCCTGCGCTGGGCTTTGGATGATCCTTCGCCGGGGTACGCGAAGCGCGCCGCTGAGCTGGTGGCGCCGTTTAGCCGCAGCGCCGTTGCCGCCACGTTAGGCGAGCGCGTGCTTCCCCGATTGCTGCCAGGATGGAGGGCGTGAGCCTCCTGGCGGCCATCCCCAGCCCGGCGCGCAACGGCTTCTACATCGGGCCGCTCTTCTTCCACGCCTACGGGATCGCCTACGTGTTCGCCGTGGCGGCCGCGATCTTCGTCGCGCGCCGGCGCTGGGCGCGCGTCGGCGGAGACCCCGACCTCGTCTACGAGGTCGCGATGTGGGCTTTCCCGGCAGGGCTCATAGGCGGGCGGCTGTATTTCGATTTAACGACCCCCAGCCAGATCCCCGACCACTGGTGGGGGGTGTTCGCGATCTGGGAGGGCGGCCTGGGCATCTGGGGCGGGATCGCCGCTGGGGCGGCCGTGGGCCTGCTCGTGGCGCGCCGCCGGCTCGGCCACGACGACCTGCTGCGCTTCATGGACGCGGCCGCCCCCGGGCTGCTGTGCGCCCAGGCGATCGGCCGCATCGGCAACTACTTCAACCAGGAGCTGTTCGGCGCGCCGAGCTCGCTGCCCTGGGCGCTGAAGATCTCCCTCGAGCACCGGCCGCCCGGGTATCTGCAGTTCGCCACCTTTGAGCCGACGTTCCTCTACGAGCTGATCTGGAATCTGGCCCTCGCCGCCTTCCTGGTG
>JBAPXO010000026.1:0-7697 GCA_049284255.1 Solirubrobacteraceae bacterium
GGTCAAGGGCGATCGCCTCGGGATCTGGAGCCCCAACTGTGCGGAGTGGACGCTCGTCCAGTACGCGAGCGCCAAGCTGGGCGTGATCCTGGTCAACATCAACCCCGCCTACCGGACCTCCGAGCTCGAGTACGCTCTCGCACAGTCCGGTTGCCGGATGCTCGTCGCGGCGCAGTCGTTCAAGACCTCGGATTACCGCCAGATGGTGACCGAGGTGAGCGACCGCCTACCGGCGCTCGAGCGGGTGGTGTTCCTCGACAGCGACGACTGGACGCAGCTGGTGGCCGGGGCGGATGCCGTGCCGGTGCAGGAGCTCGAGATGCGCGGCCGCCAGCTCAGCCATCACGAGCCGATCAACATCCAGTACACGAGCGGGACGACCGGCTTTCCCAAGGGCGCCACGCTCACGCATCGCAACATCCTCAACAACGGCTACTTCGTGGGCGAGCTGTGCCACTACACCCCGGAGGACCGCGTCTGCATCCCGGTGCCCTTCTATCACTGCTTCGGAATGGTGATGGGCAACCTGGCGTGCACGTCGCACGCCGCCACGATGGTGATCCCGGCACCCGCCTTTGATCCCGAGGCCAGCCTGGAGGCCTGCGCCCGCGAGCGCTGCACCTCGCTCTACGGAGTGCCGACGATGTTCATCGCCGAGCTTGACCATCCCCGCTTTGAAGAATTCGACCTCCAATCGCTGCGCACCGGGATCATGGCCGGCTCGCCCTGCCCGGTCGAGGTCATGCGCCGGGTGATCGAGCTGATGCACATGAGCGAGGTGGGGATCTGTTACGGGATGACGGAAACCAGCCCGGTCTCCACTCAGACCACCGCTGACGATCCAGTGGCCAAGCGGGTGGGTTCGGTAGGGCGAGTGCACCCCCATGTCGAGGTCAAGGTCATCGATCCCACCAGCGGCGCCACTGTCCAGCGCGGGGAGTCCGGCGAGCTGTGCACGCGCGGCTACAGCGTGATGCCGGGGTACTGGGAGGACGAGCAGCGCACCGCCGAGGCGATCGACGGCGAGGGGTGGATGCACACCGGCGACCTGGCGACGATGGACGATGATGGCTACGTCAACATCGTCGGGCGCAGCAAGGACATGGTGATCCGCGGCGGCGAGAACGTCTATCCGAGGGAGGTCGAGGAGTTCCTCTACTCCCATCCTGACATCGCCGATGTGCAGGTCGTCGGTGTGCCCGACCGGCGCTATGGCGAGGAGCTGATGGCGTGGGTGGTCCCCCGCGGCGGAGCGTCACTGGACGCCGACGCCGTGCGGGAGTTCTGCGAGGGCAAGATCGCCCGTTACAAGATCCCCCGCTACGTGAAGTGCGTCGACTCGTTCCCGATGACGGTTACCGGCAAGGTGCAGAAGTTCAAGCTCCGCGAGCAGGCGATCGAAGAACTCGATCTGGCCTCCGCCTCGGTGCAGACGGCTTGATCGCAGCCTGAGAGCGCGCTTTGGCCAACGCGCTCGCGCTGATCCTTGCCCTCGCGCTGCTGGCGGCCACGCTCGCGGTCGCGGTGCTGCGCCCGCCCCGAGTGGCGCTCGCCCTCCCGGCGGTGGCCGGCGCGCTGCTCCTGGTTGCCGTAGGAGCGATCAGCGTCTCGGGCGCCGGCCACGCGATTCGCTCGCTCGCCCCCACGGTGGGCTTCCTGGTCGCGCTGCTGCTGCTCGCGGAGGGCTGCCGCGAAGAAGGACTGTTCGAAGCCGCGGGCGGGCTGATGGCACGGCGATCACGCGGTGATGCCCGCCGGCTGCTCGGACTGGTGTTCCTCGTGGCATCGGCGACGACGATCGTGCTCGGGCTCGATCCCACGGTCGTGCTTCTGACGCCGATCGTGATCGTCACCGCCCAGCAGGCCAGAACAAATCCCAAGCCCCACGTCTACGCGTGCGCCCATCTCGCCAATTCGGCCTCGCTCCTGCTCCCCGTCTCGAACCTGACCAACCTGCTCGCGTTTCGCGCCAGCGGCCTCTCGTTCACCAGGTTTGCGCTGCTGATGCTCGCGCCGACTGCGTTCGCGGTCGCCGTCGACTGGTTCGCCCTCTCGCCCGGGGCCCCGCGCGGTCGGGCGGACGCAGCCGAGCCGCCCGGCACCAGCGCCGGCGAAGAGCAACCGCTTCCGCGCTTTGCCCTCACGGTTCTGGCGCTCACCCTGGTCGGGTTCGCCCTGAGCACTCCGCTGGGGATCGCGCCGGTATGGATGGCGGTCGCCGGAGCGGTCGTGATCACGGTCCCCGCCCTGATCCGGTCAACGACAAACCTGACGACCCTCGCCCGGGCCGCTCAGCCGGACTTCCTGGCGTTCGTGCTCGGACTCGGGGTGATCGTGGCGGCCGCCGGCGAGCATGGCCTCACGAGCGCGGTCACCTCCGTCCTGCCCGGCGGCGCCTCGTTGCCCGACCTGATCGGAATCGCCGCCGTTTCGGCACTCCTCGCCAACCTAGTCAACAACCTCCCCGCAACCTTGATCCTCGTCCCCGTGGCGGCCAGCCTGGGGACCGGCGAGGTGCTGGCTGTGCTCGTCGGCGTCAACATCGGTCCCAATCTGACCGAGGTGGGGTCGCTCGCCACGCTGCTGTGGAGGAGAGTCCTTCACGCCCGAGGGATCGAGCTGCAGCTGCGCGAATTCGTTCGTCTCGGCACGATGACCGTGCCGATCGCCATCCTCGGTGCCACGGTGCTGCTATGGGCGGGTTTGCAGGTGTTCTGACGCGCTCCGGTCCAGGTGCGACCGCTCGAGGAGACGTGTGGCATCTGGGTTCCCATATAGGGAACCAGATTGCGTCACGTCTGCATCTGCCCGGACCGGGCCCGAGCAAGCGACTGCTAGAGGGCGTCCTCGGCCTTCTTGTAGGCCATCTGCATCAGATCGGCGCCCGTCAGCACAGAGAACAGCGACGCGATCCAGCGCGTCGGCCGGGGAAACACGATCAGCCCGGCGAGGAAGGCGGCGCCGATCCACATGTCCAGGCAATACGGGCAGATCAGGAGCTCGCCGAGCGCACGGCGCAGACCGGTGCCCCGCGCCGCCTCCTCGACCTCGGCGGGTCCGGCATCGTGCTGAAACTCGGTGAACGGGGCGCGAATGGTGCTCGCCACGCGGTCTTTGGCGATCGCGCGGGCGAGCTTGTGCGTGGCCACCGCGCCGAGAGCCATGTCCTCAGGGGCAACGTGATCGGGAAGCTCGTGGTCGGACCGGCGCAGCCAGATCGCGAAGGCGGTGAAAAGGGCACTGAACGTGCCCATCAGCACGGCGTAGCCGCCGAGCGGGCGGTGCTGACCGGGAGCATGCCCGGCGAATGGGGATTTCTCTTGAAGTCTTGAATTCACGGCGCTGCGATACCCGGATCTGTAGGACTGACCCCTGTTGATAGCGGTTCTGGGGTGCGGACGGCGATGGCGCAGCTCGGCCCACCGGTCGCCGGTGGTTCGGTCTCTCCCTGCGCGGGTAGGCGAGGAGAGAAGGGGACCGAGAGAGAGGACTCCAAGTTGACTACCAGCCGGCAGGCCAATGGCACCCGCAGCGCCAGCGCCCAGACGCAGGCCAAACGCCACGCCGCGCAGGCCAAGCGCAAGGTCGACAAGCGCCGCGATGACCAGTCCGGCGTTTCGGGGTGGGTCTCTGACCGTGCCTCGGAGTGGACGCTAGACGGACCCGACTGGAGTTTCATGGAGCGCCAGAAGTACCTCTGGAACCCGCTCATGGACTACTACTTCCGGATGGAGATCGAGGGCTGGGAGAAGCTCCCTGAGCCGCCGGCGCTGCTGGTCGGCATCCACGCCGGCGCGCCCTTCGTCTGGGATGCCTGGACGGTGGGCGTGCAGTGGTGGCGGCGCTTTGGAAGCGACCGCCCGCTGCATGGCACCGCTCACGACGCGCTCATGGCGCTTCCTGGGGTCGGCGCCTACTTTCGCCGCATGGGCGTGCTGCCGGCCGCTGCCGACAGCATCTCGGGCGCGCTTGCGGCCGGCCACGACGTCGCGCTGTGGCCGGGGGGCGAGAAGGATTCGCTGCGCCCCTGGACCCAGCGTGACCAGGCGATCCTCGCCGGACGGATGGGCTTCATCCGGCTTGCCATTCGCAGCTGCGTCCCGATCGTTCCCATCTCCACGGTCGGAGGCCCGGACTCGATGCCGGTGATCGCGAGCGGCCGCCGCCTGGCCAAACTGCTGGCCCTCGACAAGGTCGCGAGGCTGAAGATGTTCCCGATTGCCGTTCAGGCGCCGTGGGGGATTTCGCCGGCGTTACTGCCTGAGATTCCGCTGCCGACCAAGATCCGTACGGCCTTCCAGGATCCGATTGAGCTCTCGTGCGATCCGGAGCTTGCTGAGGATCGCGAGTACGTCGAGGAGAAGTACGAGGAAGTGACCGCGGCGATACAGGCGGGGATGGACACGCTGGCGCGCCGCCGTCGCTTGCCTGTGCTGGGCTGACACCCGCCATTCTCCCGCCACCGGCGATTCGCAGCCGGACGGGAAGGTTCGCGGCCGGACGGCGTCCTATGGCAACAGATGCCTGCCGGCGCAAAGCGTCTTATCTGCGCGACCAGCCTGTTGGCGATGCTGCTCGTCTACCCCGCGGCGGCCTCGTCCGCGAGCGGACCGCGTGGCGCCGGGAGAGGGGAGGGGAGGGCGACGGCGCGCGGGAGACCGTCCGCGCGGGCTCCTAAGCGCAGCGAGGCAGCGGTCTTCATGCCCACCTCGGACGATGCGGTGAGGCTGGCCGCGAACCCGGCCGCACCGGCCGTCGGCCGACGCGTGCGCCTGACCGTCCTCGATCCCCCAGTGGGGGCGACCCACTGGCGGTGGTACCTCGACGGGCATCGGCGCCGCCCGGGCCCGAGCGAATTGCGCCCTGAGCTCTCGCTGGTCTTCCACTCTCCCGGCGTCCACTCGGCGACGGCGAGGTTCACCGCCGCTGGCCGTTCGGGCCTGGCGGCGATCAGCGTGCGCGTCCTTCCCGGCGGGCGCCCGATGTCGATGACCGAGCCTGAGGTCCGCCACGCGCACCGCGACGGGGCGATGACGCGCATGGGAAGGGCGTCGGTGCCGGTGGCGCGTCGCACGGCTCACGCCGCCGGCGATCCGGGGGTGACGATCGTGGACTTCCGCTTCAGCCCGGCGACGATCACCGTGCACGTGGGCGACACCGTGACCTGGACCAATAACGGCTCGATGCCCCACTCGGCGACGGCGCGTGACGGCAGCTTTGACACCGGCATTCTGCAGCGGGGCCATGACGCCTCGCACACCTTCACCAAGGCGGGCACGTTCGCTTACTTCTGCCAGGTCCACCCGTTCATGCATGGAACCGTCGTCGTGCTCGCGGCCGCCCCGACGGGTACGTCGAAGTCGGCCACTTCTTCGCCGTCCTCGCCGTCCTCGACGACCGGGGGGACGTCAACGTCGCAGGCGCCGGCCGCGACGACGACGCCCGCGACGACGACCCCAGCGCCCCCGTCGACAACCACCCCGCCGGCGACAACCACCCCGGCGACATCTGGATCGATGCTGCCGATGACCGGGCTCAACGTGTTCGCCAGCGTGCTCGCCGCGCTTGCCCTGCTCGGCGCTGGTCTGGGGCTGCGCCGGATGTGCCGGATCGAGACTCGGCACCCTCGACGTCGACGGAGATCGACATGACGATGCACATGACGATGCGCAAGGCGACGGGGAAGGAATCCACCCCGGCCGGGGTCTGTGGTGTTGACCGACACAAAAGTGTCTCAGTCCACTGAAACGTCCAACGGAGCAACACCATGGCTAATAGAAAAAAGTTCCGCCTCGGCAGTGCCCTCGCCCTCGTGGGCGTCGCGCTTGTCGTAGCGGCGTGTGGCAGCAGCAGCACCACGAGTTCGAGCTCGAGCGCTCCGGCCGCTAGCACCTCCTCATCCTCGACGGTGTCCCGCGCGGCCTCCACCGGCGTCGTCATCGGCACCACCAAGGGCTCGAGCGGTGTCTACCTGACTGGGGAATCTGGTCGGGCGCTGTACCTGTGGGTGGCCGACAAGAACGGCAAGTCGGTCTGCTCGGGAGGCTGCGCCCAGGCCTGGCCGCCCGTGGTGACCAAGGCCAATCCAACCGGCACCGGCAGCGTGAAGTCCAGTGATCTGGGCACCGTCACGCGCACCGACGGCACCAAGCAGGTGACCTACAACGGCCACCCGCTCTACTACTTCGCGGGTGACCCGTCGAAGGGTACGACCAACGGTCAGGGCAGCCCCGAGTTCGGTGCCAAGTGGTGGCTGGTGACGCCCTCCGGAGCGGCCATCACCTCCAGCGGCTCGGCCGCCCCCGCCTCGAACGCTCCCGCCAGCAGCTCGTCGAGCAGCTCGGCCGGTGGCGGCTGGGCCTGATCTCCTGAGAAGCCCAGTAGCCGGCTGATGCTCGATCAGCGTGCCGGTGCCCGCACGACCGCGGGCGCCGGCACCGGCTCGTCCCGGTACGGCTCCCTCCGTCAAGGCCGAGGCCGGAGCTCACGGCCAATCGGTACGTGGCCGTTTCTCGGCGTTGCCGTCGCCTCGTTCGGCGGGCCGCTCGCGCTGGCCGCCCTGGTGGCTCCGGCCGGCGTCGAGGATGCGAGCGCCTCGGCCGGCCTGGCGATGCTCGCGGCGGCGATCGCGTTCACGATCCCGCTGACAATCTGGCTGCGCTACTCCGAGCACGCTTCGAGCTCCGGAGGTCTATACGGATTCGTCGAGGCGGCCGCGGGCCGCCGCGTGGCTCTCGTCCAGGCGGCGATCTGGACGATCAGCTATGTGCTCTACGTCGTCTACACCACCGTGCAGATCGTCTACGACCTGCTGCCCGCCGTATTGCCCTCCGAGCACCGGTATCAGAGCGTGCTGGCGCTCCTCATTCCGCTCGCTCTGGTGACCGTGATCGTTTCCGGGCGAACGGTCGCTTTGTTGGTCCTCGGCGCCGTGGCGATCAGCCAGCTGGCGCTGGCGGCTGTGCTGGATGGGGTCACGCTCGCCCACATTCCGCTGTCGGCTTCGAGCTTTGGCACCTCGGCCCCGACGGGGGCTCTGGTCAGGACGAGCGCACAGACCTCGCTGCTCTACATCTGCGGGAGCCTGCCGCTGTTTCTCGGAGGCGAAGTCGCCGCCCCGGCGCGGACGATTCGACGAGGCCTCGTGGCCGCCTTCGGGATCACCGCGCTGGTGGTCACCCTGGCCGTCGCGCCGCTCGCCGCCGCCCCGGGCTTCACCCACGCCGACGTCCCAGGGGTGACCCTTGTACAGCAATACGTCGGAGCGGGGCTGGGGAGGGCGATTGGCGTCGGCATCGCGGTCAGCATCGCCGGGGTGATGCTTTGCGAATATCTCGCGCTCACCCGATTGCTGTCGGCGGTATCCGCCTGGCGCCCGCGCGCCGTGGCCCTCGCGCTGGGAGCCGTCTTCATCGCAGCGGCGCCGCTCACCCGCAGCGACCCGCAGGGCGTCTACAGCGCGCTGCTCGAGCCTTCGTTGCTCGCGCTGTGGCTCAGCCAGCTGATCGTGTTTGCCGTCTATCCCCGCTTTGCCATCCGGCGCGGACAGCGCGCGCTCCCGGCGTTGACGCTGAGCATGCTGGCCAGCGCCTTCGCGATCTACGGGCTATGGCTCACGATCTCGCATCCAGCGAGTTGATCACGGGATCGCCGCCCGCAGCCGACTCCGCCAGCTCTACAGCGATGCCGGGGAGGCG
>JBAPXO010000027.1:0-6697 GCA_049284255.1 Solirubrobacteraceae bacterium
GGACGTGGACGTGGACGTGGACGTGGACGCCAGGGCATAGGGCGCATCCTGCGCGGGCGCCAGGATCCGGGGACGGCGACGTCGTCGGGGCACGACCGCGGTGGCTCCGGCGCGATCGAGGGCGACGATGATGTCAGGGGCCACCGAGAGCTCGGCGCTCGAGGTGTGCTCGGGCTTGACGTCGACGGCGAAGGCCGCCAGCCATGGCTGGCCATCCTCGGCAGCCCACGGCTTGTGATCGAGCTCGGCCAGCGCACGGCGCTCAGTGCCGTCCGGGAGGGTCATGGTCAGCGTGGGGCGGACGAAGCGACGGCCTCGGATCCCGAACCAGCGGCCGGTGACCACGAGCTGACCGGCGTCGGTCAGCTCCACGCCATCGACTTGGAAGCTGATCCGATCGGGATCGGCGGTCACGGGGTCAGGGGTATGGCTCATCGCTTACCTCAGGACTGAAAGCCGCGTCGGATGCCGATCGTGCGTCACGGCACCCAATGCCGGCCGACCCCCAAGTTTGCCGCGTCAAACGTGGACGTCAACGCCCAACCGCGCGGGAGTGAAGTCCGGCGCTAGGCGCCGCGGCGTACGCGGGCCGCGCGAGACTTCTTGCGGGCCCCGTTGTTGCGGTGGAGTGCGCCGCTCTTGACGGCCTTGTCGATCGTCGAAACCAGCGCCCGGTGCTCGGTATCGGCAACTTCGGTCTCACCGTCGGTCACGGCGCTCTCGAGGCGGCGGAAGTACGTCTTGATCGCCGACGTGTAGCGGCGATTCTCGAGCCGCTCGCGCTCTGCTCGGAGGATCCGCTTCTTCTGTGAGTGGATGTTGGCCATGGCGCAAAAAATCGCCGCGGGGCGACCGCGGCAAGGGCGCGTACTATAGCGCGCTCCGTGTCAGCCGAGAACATAGGCGCCGGGGCCACGCCGCCGCCCGCAGACCCGTCCTCGTCGCTTCCGAAGCCCCGCCGCCGGATCGCCGACAGCGCCGCGATCTTCGCGGTGGCGACGGGCATTTCCCGGATCGCTGGGCTGGGGCGCGAAGTTGTCCAGGCGAGCTTCTTCGGAACCACGGCGGCGGCCTCGGCGTTCACCGTCGCCTCCCAGGTACCGAATCTGTTCAGCAATCTGTTCTCGCAGGCGGCGCTGTCGGCGGCCTTCGTGCCGATCTTCACCGAGCTCCTCCAGGCGGGCCGTAAGCGTGAGGCCTTCAAGCTGGCCTCCGAGCTCTTCTGGCTGATCCTGGTTTTGCTGGGGGGGCTCACGCTGCTCTGGATGGCGGTCGCGGGGGTTATCGTGCCGCTGTTCACCGGCACGCTGAGCTCGTCGGCGACCGACCTGACGGTGGGGTTGTCCCGGGTGCTGTTCCCGGTCGTTCTCCTGCTCAGCCTCACGGGATTGTTCGTGGGCATCCTGCAGTCCTACGACGAGTTCACGATCCCGGCGATCGCCCCGGCGGTATGGAACCTCGTGATCATCGCCGGTCTGGTCGTGCTCCACGATCACTTCCATGGCCAGGACCGGGTCTATGCGTACGCCATCTCCTGGCTGATCGCGACCGTGGTTCAGCTCATGATGGTGGCCTGGGCGTTGCGAAACGTCGAGTTCAAGCTCTCGTTCACGCTCAACTGGCGCGACTCGCGAGTGAGGCAGGTGCTGATCCTGTTCCTCCCGGTGACGATGAGCATCGGGATCATCAACATCGACATCTTCCTCAACGCCGGGCTGGGGACGCTCGTCTCCCCGCACGCTCCAGCGGCGATCAACGACGCCTTCCGGATCTACATGCTCCCCCAGGGCATCTTCAGCGTTGCCGTGGCCACGGTCCTGTTTCCGACCCTCAGCCGCCTGGCGGCGCGCCGCGACGTCAAGGGGATGCGGCGGACTGTCGGCAACGGGATCCGGCAGATCAACCTCACGCTGATTCCCTCGGCTGCGCTGCTGGCGGTGTTGGCGGTCCCGATCACGAGGCTGGTCTACGAGCGGGGCGAGTTCGGCTCGGGTTCGACGGACCTCGTCTCGACGGCACTGTTCTGGTTTTCCTTCAGCCTTCCATTTGCGGGCGTCAACCTGCTGCTGGGACGCACCTTCTTCGCGCTCAAGCGCCCGTGGATACCCACAAAGCTGGCCGCCATGAACATGGTGGTCGACATCATCGTCTCGCTCGCGCTCTACAAGCCGCTGGGCATCTCCGGGCTGGTGATCGGGACGGTGTCGGCCAATGTGGTCATGTTCTGGCTGCAGTTGCGACGCCTGCGCACCGGCTTCAACGGACGCCTCGAGGGCGCGCAGACGACGATGATCACCGTTCGCATCCTCATCGCCACCGCCATCGTGACGCCGATCGCCTGGCTGCTCTGGAAGGGGCTCGACACGGTGCTGGGCACGTCGCTGGTCGCCGAGATCATCGCCATCGGGGTCGCGCTTGTGGTCGCAACCATCATGTACGCCCGGCTCGTGCTGCTGATGCGGATCCCCGAGGCCCGGCAGATCCAGTCACTGGTGCTCGGTCGCCTGCGCGGCCGGTAGATTCTCTGAAGATGTCGGAGCAAGGCTTCTACAACCGTCACTTCTCAGACCCCCAGCGTGAGCGTGCCTTTCTCAGCGCGGTGGGGTTCACGACGGCGTTTGCGACGGCGCGCGGGATCACGCACGCGATCCGGGCCGGCGTCGGCCCGTTTCAGAACATCTCGTCCGGTGGTCGCCACATCCACCACAGCACCTTTGGGATCTTCGGGCTGCTCGGCGTCGGCTTCCTGTGGACACAGCAGCTCTTCATCGGCCGTGACCACCCGCCGCGGTGGGGATCGCGGGTCACGTCAGCGAGCTACGGGGTCGCCTCGGCCCTGACCCTCGACGAGTTCGCGCTGTGGCTCGATCTCCATGACGACTACTGGGACGCCCAGGGTCGCAAGTCGATCGACGCCGTCGTCATCTTCGCCGGACTGCTCTCGATTGCGGTCGCCGCCCAGGAGGCGCTGGGTGATCTTGGTGTCGCCTCGCCGATCGTCAAGTTCCTGCGGGCGCTCGACATCCACTCCGATAACGGCCCGCCCGCTTCATCCGAGCACGACGCGCCGAGCGCCAGCGCCGAGCAAAACGGCTCAAGCGCGCCGAGCTCAGACGGCTAGAGCGCCCGGGTCGGCGTCCCGCTGCGGCGCAGCCATCCCCGCCGCTCCGGGCGGGATCCGGCGAGCGGCTGTGCGCTTCGTACCCTTCGTACGGCATGGCAGACCAGGCCCACATCCGCAACTTCTCGATCATCGCCCACATCGACCACGGCAAGTCGACGCTGGCCGATCGCATCCTCGAGCTCACGCACACGGTTGACCCGCGGTTGATGCGGGCCCAGTTGCTCGATTCGATGGACCTCGAGCGCGAGCGTGGGATCACGATCAAGTCCCAGGCGGTGCGCGTCTTCTATGAGTCACCGCACGACGGCGAGACGTATCAGCTGCAGCTCATCGACACCCCTGGCCACGTGGACTTCACCTACGAGGTCTCGCGATCGCTGGCGGCGTGCGAGGGCGCCCTGCTCGTGGTCGACGCCTCACAGGGGGTCGAGGCCCAAACGGTCGCCAACACGTATCTCGCCGTCGAGGCGGGCCTCGAGCTGATCCCGTGCCTCAACAAGGTCGACCTTCCGGGCGCTGAGCCCGAGCGCGTCGCCGACGAGGTGGCCGACCTCCTCGGGGAATCCCCTGAGACCGTCCGCCGGATCAGCGCCAAGACGGGACAGGGCGTGACCGACGTGCTCGACGAGCTGATCGCCCGCGTCCCGCCGCCCTCGGGAGATTCCGACGCGCCCCCGCGGGCGCTGATCTTCGACTCGGAGTTCGACCAGTACCGGGGCGTGATCGCCTACATCCGGGTGGTCGACGGCACCTTCACCAAGGGCGAGGCCATCCGGGCGATGCAGGCCGGGACCCAGTCCGAGATCGACGACATCGGCTTCTTCACCCCGGAGATGACCTCAGCCCCGGCGCTGCACGCCGGCGAGGTCGGTTTCGTCATCACCGGCATCAAGGACGTCACCCGGCTGCGCGTCGGCGACACCCTGACGACGAAGGCCAATCCCGCCGGCGAGCCGCTGCCCGGCTACCGGGAGGTCAAGCCGATGGTGTTCTGCGGCCTGTTCCCGATCGACTCCGACGCCTACCCCGACCTGCGTGACGCGCTCGAGAAGCTGACGCTCAACGATGCCGCCCTGAGCTGGGAGCCCGAGACCTCCGAGGCGCTGGGCTTCGGGTTTCGCTGCGGCTTCCTCGGACTACTGCACATGGACATCGTGCGCGAGCGTCTGGAGCGTGAGTACGACCTCGAGCTGCTTACAACTATGCCGAGCGTGGAATACGAGGTCACGCTCACCGACGGTTCGATCCTGCCCATTCACAGCCCCAACGACTTTCCGGATCCGGCGCGGGTCGCCGAGGTGCGCGAGCCCTTCATACGCGCGTCGATCCTGTCTCCGAAGGAGTACGTCGGCCAGATCATGGAGCTCTGTCAGGAGCGCCGCGGCGAGCACGCCGGGATGCACTACCTGTCGGCTGAGCGCATCCAGCTCACCTACGACCTGCCGCTGGCCGAAATCGTTCTCGACTTCTTCGACCAGCTCAAGTCGCGCACCCGCGGCTACGCATCGCTGGACTATGACCTGATCGGTCTACGCGATTCCGACCTGGTCAAGCTCGACATCCTCCTCGCAGGCGATCCGATCGACGCCCTGTCGATGCTCGTGCACCGCTCCAAGGCCCAGACGGCGGGACGGACGCTGACCGAGAAACTGCGGGCGAAGATCCCCCGCCAGCAATACGACGTCCCCATCCAGGCGGCCATCGGCTCGCGCATCGTGGCCCGGGAGACGATCAAGGCCTACCGCAAGGACGTCATCGCCAAGTGCTACGGCGGCGACATCAGCCGCAAACGCAAGCTCCTGGAGCAGCAGAAGAAGGGCAAGCAGCGTATGAAGCAGGTAGGGCGCATCGAGGTTCCCCAGGAAGCGTTCCTGGCCGTGCTCGAGCTCGGCGAGAAGGGTTAGTCGCTCCGCTAGTGTCGGCGCACTAGGCCCAGTAGCTGCCCGGACCGCGCCGCGGAGGCGATACGCGCCGGCGCGAGTGCGTCCAGACCGCGCGTCCCAGCGGCGGCCGTCCCCCGACGACGAGGGCCACGACGGCGATCATCGTCCAGAGCACCGCGGCCGTCACCAGCATCGCAAACGTGATGCCGACGATCGGAATCGCGAACAGGATCAGCCAGGGATTGGAGCGCACGGTGGCGAGCGCCCACTGCGGAGCCGTGCGGCGCGCCGGAGGACCACCGCGGCGCCCCCGGGGTGAGGGGAGGTCGGCGACCGTGGCGTCGAGCTCGGCGTAGGTGCGGGCCTTCAGGGCCGTGCTCACGCGGTGCTCGAGCTCGTCGGAGCCGATCCGGCCCTCGGTGGCGGCCTTGTGCAGCCGATCGACGACCTGATCGCGATCAGCGTCCGAGGCTCTGAGTGCACCGCGCTTGGACACGGCTTGAGGCTAGCGCGCGGGTAGGCGCCGCGCAACGGCTCAGGCGTCCTCGGCGAGCGCCCGCGGCACGATCAACGCGAAGCTCAGCACCATGAACGCGAACAGGCACACCACACCGATGGCGTGCGCCCACCCGGCGGACGCGATGTTGAGCATCCCGAAGCCGGCAACCAGCAGCGCCCCCGCGACCCGCGGACCCAGGCGTGGACCGCCGGCGGCAGCCACGACGGTCCGCAGAGGCGACCCGGCGCCCCCGCCCGGCTCGGTGTCCAACGCCACCCCGCCGCCGCCTCCTGCGGAGTGCGGATCAAAGCGCCCCCGGAGCGTCAGCGAGAACAGGAGCCCGAGCGAGGGGAAGAGGATGATCGCGCCACCGATCACCGCGAGGATCAAGGTCACCATCGTGTCGTGTGAAGCCGCCGCCTGGTGTACGTCCAAGCCCGGGAGCAGGACGGGGTAGCGAGCGAACGCCCAGCCCGCGACCACCGTCGCCACCGCCAGTGCCGCCGTATAGCGCGAGGCCTCGAACCGGCGGCTCCAGACCAACCCCAAGGTGACGCTTCCCGCCAGTACCGAGGCGATGAGCGCCACGAGGGCGGCGCCGTGCAGCAATTCCTCAAACAGCGAGTGGGCATCGCCGTGGAGGACGACGAGTCCGATCAGTGCGACGGCTCCGGCGACCAGTCCGGCACCGAGCGCCCGGATCCGGAAGGCCTCCGCGATGTCCGAATCGCCGACCCGGGCCGCGTCGGCGGACAGGTACACCGCCGCCAGGTAGCCGGAGCTGACCACCGCGAGCACGCCGATCAGGATCGAGGTCGGGTTCAGCCAGCTTGAGATGAGATTCCCGGCAGCGTTGCCGACCGGCACCCGCTCGGAGGCGATGCCGCCGACGACGGTCCCCAGGGCAAACGGCGTGATCAGGGACGCGATCGCAAATGCGCCGTCGATCGTGACCAGCTCGCGGCGTCCCGAAGCGCCCGACCGCAGGGCGTAGCTTGCGCCTCGCAGGATGATGCCCAGGGCAGCCAGGAAAAAGGGGATGGCGAGCGTCGAGGCGACCGACCCGAAGTAGACGGGATAGGCAGTCCAGGTCACGGTCAGGACGAAGATCAACCAGACGTGGTTGGCCTCCCAGACCGGGGCCATGGAGTGATGGGCGTGCTCGCGGATCGCGTCGCCGCGGTCGCCCGG
>JBAPXO010000028.1:0-3590 GCA_049284255.1 Solirubrobacteraceae bacterium
GATCAGGACTCCAGCCGGAACAGGCGCGCGGCGTTGCGCTTGAGCACCAAGGGGCGGACTTCGTCTTTGATCGGCAACTTCTCGAAGTCAGCCAGCCAGCGATCGGGGGTGATCAACGGGAAGTCAGAGCCGAACAGCATTTTTTCCTTGAGCAGAGTGTTCGTGTACCGGATCAGGTTCTCCGGAAAGTACTTCGGCGACCATCCGGAGAGATCGATGTAAACGTTCGGCTTGTGCACCGCGATGGCCAGCGCCTCGTCCTGCCACGGAAACGAGGGGTGGGCGATGATGATGTCGAGCGCGGGGAAATCGGCGGCGATGTCATCGAGGTACATCGGGTTTGAGTACTTGAGGCGGACGCCGCCTCCCCCGGGCATCCCGGCACCGATCCCGGTTGTCCCCGAATGGAATAAGGCGATCAGGCCGGCCTCGGCGATCGTCTCGTACAGCGGATAGTGGTCACGGTCGTTTGGCCAGAAGGCCTGAATGTTCGGGTGAAACTTGAATCCGCGGACCCCGGCCTCGATCAGCTCGCGGGCCTCCCTGACCCCGAGCTTGCCCTTGTGCGGATCGACGCTGCCGAACGGGATCAGCACATCCGGGTTGTCCTGCGCGGCTTTGAGGACCTCGTCGTTGCCGATCCGCTTGCGGCCCATCCCGGCCTCGTCATCGACGGTGAACACCACGGCCAGCATGTTCCGCTCGCGGTAGTAGTCGGCGACGTCTTGAGCCGTCGGTTGGGGCGGGCTGCCGCCGAAATACCTGGCCGCGGCCTCGAGTACCTCGGTCGTGACGGGGTCCTGAGGCTCGCCGGCATTGCGCTCGGCATGGGTGTGAACGTCGATCGCCACGACGCTGTCCAAGTCGATGCTCATGAGTCTTGCGCTGAAGCGTATTCCGGATCGCCTCCGCGGGGGTGGGCCACGGTTGACGGGTCGGCGGATATCGGGCAGCATCCGATCATCTCGGCACGTGGGCAACGATCCGGCTGGGCCGGGCGATAGGACGCCTGTCGGGAAAAGCCGCCCTGATCACCGGCGGCGCCGGGAGCATCGGGCAGGCGACCGTACGAGCGTTCCTCGCGGAAGGGGCGAAGGTGATGCTCGCCGATCTCGACGAGCGCGAACTGGCCGAAACCGCCTCGAGTCTCGATGGCGACGAGCGAGTTCAGTGGACAGTTGCCGATGTGACCAGCTCAGAGCAGGTCGAGGCGGCTGTGACTAAAACCGTCGAGCAGTTCGGGCAGCTCGACATCGCATTTGCCAACGCCGGCGTCTTTGGCGTGGTCGCCTCGGTGACCGATTATCCGGTGGACGTATTCGAGCGCGTCATGGCCGTCAACGTGCTCGGGAGCTTCCTGGTCGCCAAGCACGCGCTCCGGGTGATGGCGCCGGGGGGGAGCCTGATCATCAATTCAAGCGTGGTCGGTCTGACCTCCGACAAGGGGATCAGCGCTTACGCGACGTCCAAGCACGCCGTGGTCGGCCTGGTGCGCACCGCGGCCAAGGAGATGGCCGCGCAGGGAATCCGCGTCAACTCGCTCCATCCCGGGCCGACCGACAACGAGTTCCAGCACAGGATCGAGATGGACGCGGTCGGCGCCTCGCGTGAAGAATCATCCAAGGCGTTCGAGCAGATGATCCCACTGGCCCGGCACGCCACTCCGGACGAGATCGCCCAGGCGGTCCTCTTCCTGGCCAGCGACGAAAGCTCGTTCATGACCGGGGCGTCCCTTGCCGTGGACGGCGGCCTGAGCATCTAGGTTCACCCGAGGCCAGTGACCCTCGATGGCCGATGACAGAGCCAAGCAGCTGGCCGACCTGATCGAGCCCCTTCGCGTGCCCCCGGGCTCGAAGGTCACCCTGGCCAAGGACTACGACCCGGGCTACAAGGCGGGCTGGCGCAAGAAGCAGGGCCAGGAGCGTCTGCGGGTGAGCGTCGAGTCGCTCGCCGAGTACCAGCAGCGCTTGGCTGCTCAGGAGACCTCCGGGGTGCTCGTCGTGTTCCAGGGGATCGACGCCGCCGGGAAGGACAGCACGATTCGCCACGTCATGAGCGGCGTCAACCCTCAGGGCGTCGTCGTCCACAGCTTCAAGTCCCCGTCGGCCGAGGAGCTTGCCCACGACTTTCTGTGGCGGTGCGCGTTGCGGCTGCCGGCGCGGGGGCAGATCGGCATCTTCAACCGGTCGCACTACGAGGAGGTGCTCGTCGTCCGTGTCCACCCGCAGATGCTGGAGGCCGAGAAGCTTCCCCGCCTGCTGACGGGCGACGACCTCTGGAAGCGCCGATTTCAGACGATCAACGAGTGGGAGCGACACCTCGTCGAGAGCGGTTTTCGAATCGTCAAGCTGTTTCTCAACTTGTCACGCGACGAACAGCGCAAGCGCTTCCTCAGACGCATCGACCGCCCGGACAAGAACTGGAAGTTCTCGGCCAGCGACGTCAGCGAGCGCTCACATTGGGACGAGTACCAGCACGCCTTTTCGCAGATGCTCTCCCACACCAGCACCGAGTGGGCTCCCTGGCATGTGATCCCGGCCGATCACAAGTGGTTTGCCCATTTGGCGGCCGGGTCGGTGATCGCCCACACCCTGATGGAGATCGACCCCCAGTACCCGCGCTTCGATCCCGAGGAGCGGCGTGCTCTGCAGGACGCCAAGCGACGACTCGAGGCCGAAGCGGGGGGTTGACGCTTACGCGTCCAGGGTGTCGATGACCTCGTAGACGCCGGAGACGTGGTCGTTCTCGACGAATGCCGAGAGATGATCCACGCGTTCGTTCTCCTGGGCGTCGTCGTCGGCGCGCCAGCGGTGGTACTCCTCCTGGGTCATCTCGAACAGCCCGAACGAGATGATCTCGTCCTCGTCGCGAATGTTGCGCGCGTGAATGGCCCGCTGGAAACCGGGCGGCATGCCATCGCCCGGATCCCAGGCGCGCCGGAATTGGTCCCAGGACCCGGTCTTGATTCGGCGGGCAGAGAACATGACGATCATCGTGAGGCCTCCCGTTGGGGCGCTTTCAGTTGATGAGCCGATCGTGGCGGCACGATCGTCCCCCGGCGACCCTAGTCCGCAGCGGTGGCGAAGACAAGCCTCGCCGCGCCGCCGAGATGCTCGGCCGGGGCGACGTCCCTAAGCGTCGGCCTCGCGGGCCCTCTGCACGGCTTGACTCGGCTCCCCGCGAAACGGCTCGCCATGCCCGGGCAGCAGAATGTCCGCCGCCAGCGTGCTCAGCGCATCCAGCGAGGAGCGCGTGGTGGCGGGGTCCCCGTTGAGCTCGTCGGGCATCAGCTGCGGCCCCCGCGCCCGGGTGAGGACGTTCAGGGTCGCGATCGCGTCTCCGGTGAAGACGACCCCGCGGTCCTCGAGCACGAGTGCGGCATGCCCTTCGGTGTGCCCCGGTGTCGGCACCGCTCGAGGGTGTCCCGGGACATCCAGGGGAGCTCCGGCATCGAATGGCGTCACATCCATGACCCAAGTCGGGAACATGAAGCCGTTGACGGCGGCATGGACCACGAATGCGGTAGCCGACGGACGCCACATCGTCGGCAGCAGGCTGGGCACGAGCGTGAACGGCGAGGAGCCCTTGGC
>JBAPXO010000029.1:0-2092 GCA_049284255.1 Solirubrobacteraceae bacterium
CGTCGTCCTAGCGGTCTCCTCGTCGGGTCGTTCGCCCAATATCGTCCGCGTGCTCACCTGGGCTCGCGAGCACGGCCTGCGAACCATCGCCATCACCGGCTTCGACGGAGGTCCAGCCAGGGCCATCGCCGAGGTCAGCGTCCATGTCGACTGCACGAACTACGGCATTGTCGAGGACTTGCACCAGTCGATCATGCACGCCCTGGCTCAGTACATCCGCCAGTCGCGAATGAGCGCGGACACGATCTCGATGACTGTGTTCTGAGAGAGCACCGACGATCTGAGGGAGCACTGACGAAAATGAAGATCCTCGTCACGGGCGGCGCCGGGTTCATCGGCTCTCATACCTGCGACCGCTTGGTGTCGCTCGGCCACGAAGTCATCGTGCTCGACGCGCTGACGCCGCCGGTGCACCGGGACGGGGTGCCCGCCTACCTGAGCCCCAGTGTCGACTTCTACCAAGGTGACGTCCGCAACCGGGACCTCGTCACCAACCTGCTGCGCCGGGTCGATGCGGTGTACCATTTCGCGGCGTACCAGGACTATCTCCCCGATTTCTCAAGGTTCTTCGACGTCAACGTTGTGTCGACCGCCCTGCTCTACGAGATCATCGTGGCCGAGCAGCTTGACATTGCCCGGGTTGTGGTGGCCTCGTCGCAATCAGCGATGGGCGAGGGGCTTTACCGGTGTCCGGTTGACGGCGAGCAGACGCCGGGCATGCGCCCGGAAAGCGCGCTCAACGCGAGCGAGTGGGAAATCCCGTGCCCGCAGTGCGACGGCATGCTCGAGATGCAGACCACGCCGGAGCGGTTCTCAAATCCGCAGAACGCCTACGGCATGTCGAAGCTGTCCGAGGAAATGGTTGCCATCAACCTTGGACGGCGGTACGGCATCCCCACCGCCGCGCTCAGATACAGCATCGTTCAGGGCCCGCGGCAATCGGTGTACAACGCTTACTCTGGCGCCTGCCGCATCTTCTGCCTGAGCTACCTACTAGGGCGGGCTCCCATTCTCTACGAGGATGGGGCGGCGATCCGCGATTACGTCAATGTCAACGACGTCGTCGACGCGAACCTGCTCGTGCTGTCGGACCCCCGGGCGGTGGGGCGAGTCTTCAACGTCGGAGGCGGCCAGGCGGTCACCACCCGGGAATTCGCGGACATCGTGATGCGCCAGTACGGGTCGACGCACTCGGGATCGGTAACCGGCGAGTACCGCTTCGGCGATACGCGCCACATCCAGTCCGACATCAGCGCGCTGCGGACGCTGGGCTGGGAACCCCGGCGCACGCCGGCCGAGTCGGTGGCCGCGTACGCCGCGTGGCTGGAGGGCATGGACGGTCTCGACGGGGTGCTGGCCGAGGCCGATGCGAAAATGAGGGCGCTCGGGGTAGTCAGGAAGGCGGGGGCGTGAAGGCCTTCCTGCTGGCCGCCGGGGTGGGGAGCCGGCTGAGGCCGATTACCGACACGATCCCGAAATGCATGGTGCCCATTGACGGCCGGCCCATGCTCGACATCTGGCTCGATGCGCTGGGGAGCGCGGGTGTCGACGAGGTCTTGATCAACCTCCACCATCTGTCGGAGGTGGTCCGCCGTCACCTTGACGTCCGAATCGAGCCGCCGGCCGTGCGCACCTTCTTCGAACCGGTGCTTCTCGGCAGCGCCGGCACGATCGCCGCCAACCGCGCCTGGGTCGAGACAGAGGACATGTTCCTGGCCTGCTATGCCGACAACCTCACCGACTTCGACCTGCGTTCTCTCATTCACGCGCACAAGGAGAACGGCGCGCTGGCGACGCTGGCCGTCTTCCATTCCGAGCATCCCTCAACCGGAGGCGTGGTGGAACTCGACAAGTCAGGTACCATGACCGGTTTCGCGGAGAAGCCAGCCAATCCGGTTTCGGATTTGGTCAACGCCGGCATGTACGTCTTCGGTCCCCGCGTCCTCGACGAGATCGGCACCCCGCCACCGCGAGACATCGGTTATCACCTGCTGCCTCGACTGCTTGGCAGGGCCAAAGTCGTTCCCGTCGAGGGCTACCTCCGCGACATCGGAACAGTCCAGGCGTACCAGCGGGCCCAGCGGGAATGGCC
>JBAPXO010000030.1:0-3605 GCA_049284255.1 Solirubrobacteraceae bacterium
ACCGGCGCCGAGTCAGATATTCAGCAGCTCACTCGGATCGCCCGCCACATGGTGGGTCACTGGGGGATGAGCCGGGCGATCGGCCCGATCGCCGTGCTGCCCGTCGACGGCCAGAGCCCACTGCTCCCGGGCGCGAGCGCGACCTCTGAGCAGACCCAGCGCCTGATCGACGAGGAGGTGCGCCGGATCGTCGAGACCGCCCACGAGGAGGCGACCCAAGCGCTCACCAGCCATCGCGCCAACCTGGACGCGCTGGTCGCCGCGTTACTGGCCCATGAAACGCTCGACCAGGACGCCGCCTACGACGCCGCCGGCCTCGAGCACAACCGCGAGGCCCTCCCTGAGGAGGAGGCCTCGCCGATCATCTCTCAGCTCAGTCGCCCAGACGAGTGATCCGCGCCAGCGCCTCGTGGCACTCGACCACGCGGAGCTTGACCGGATCGTTATCGGCACGATCGTGCACGAGGTCCCAGGTCCGGTCGGCGATCTCCCGTGCGTTCTCCGGCGTGGCGCTCTCCCAGAGCCGGTCGACGAGCTGGAGCTCGAAGCTCTGGATCTGGTCCTCAGGGTCTCCGGGAGCGAGGCGCGGCAGCGGCTCGCCGGTCGCCTCCTTCCACATACCGGTGGCCACCAGGAGCCGATTTCTAAGCTGGATCTGATCCATCGCGGCCATCATCCTAATGGCGCGGGAGGTCCTGCCTCGCCGAGAGCAGGATCGCGAACGGATCGCCGTCTGCAGACACGCGTTCGAGCACCTCATCGGTCTCGAAACTCAATAAATCTGGGTCTCGGGAATCCCGGCAGCGCCGCACCTCCTCCCAGGTCACCGGGGCCGAGACCGTCGGCCTCTCCCGCGCGCGCACGGAGTACACGTTGACGGTCGTCTTGTGGTCGTCGTTCTGACTCCAGTCGACGAGCACCTTGCCGGCGCGCAGCGACTTCGTCATCCGCGAGACGACGAGCTCGGGCAGCCGCTGCTCGAGCAGCTCGGCGATCTGACGGGCAAACGGCTTTGTCTCTGAGTATGTGGTCGGCCCATTCAGAGGGACGTACATCTGCATGCCCTTCGAGCCCGACGACTTGACGACGCTCTCGAGCCCGAGCTGGGAGAACAGGCCGCGCAGGACCAGCGCCACCTCCGAGCACTCGACCACCCCCGCCGGGGCTCCGGGATCGAGGTCGAACACGAGCATGGTCGGACGCTCGGGATGCGCCGCCAGCGACAGCGACGTGTGCAGCTCGACGTCGGCCAGGTTGGCGAGCCAGACGAGCGTCGGCAGATCCTGGCAGAGCGTGTAGTCGACGCCGTTGATGCGCGCCGTCTGCACCCACTCGGGGCGGTGCGAGGGCGACTGCTTCTCATAGAAGTAGGGCGCATCGACGCCGTTGGGATAGCGCTTGAGGGTGAGCGGGCGGTCGCGGAGGTGCGGGAGCACGGCCGGTCCGACGCGCGTGTAATAGGAGATCAGGTCCCCCTTGGTGAACCCGGCGCCGGGAAACAGGACCTTCTCCCAATTGGTGATCTTCAGCGCGCGGCCGTCGACGCTGACCGCCAGCGCGCCGTCCGGACGGCGCTCGACGGCCTCGAAGAGCTCCTCGGGCGCGCGCGCACGCGTGGGCGACGCCGAGGCGGACTCGCCGACCACGATCTCCGGGGCCGACTCGGCCACTACCTGATCGGCGGGCTTGTCGTCGCGCAAGCCCTTGTAGGACGGCGCCCGCATGACCCCCTCCCCCGTCCATTCGCGAAACTCGATCTCGGCGACCAGCGACGGTTCAACGAACACGGCGTTGCGAGGGAGCTTTGGCTTGGGATCGAACGGCGCCGTACCGGCGCGCAGCGGCTCCAGGAGCGCGCCGAGATGCTCGAGCGTCCGCTCGGTGAACCCCGTGCCCACCCGGCCGGCGTACCGCAGCGCTCGGCCGCCGTCTGCGTCCTCCCAGCGGCCCATCAGCAGCGCGCCGATGCGGTTGGTGCGCCTTCCCTCTCCTGGCAGCCAGCCGCCGATCACCAGCTCCTGGCGCAGCGTGTTCTTCACCTTGATCCAGGCTCCGGTGCGCCGCCCGGGCTCATACCGGGAATCCAGGCGCTTGGCGACAACGCCTTCGAGTCCCTGAGCCTTGGTCGCCTCCAGCAGCGCCTTGCCGACGCCCGGATGGACGGCCGGGACACGCCAGGCCGCGCCGCCGAGGCCGAGCTCCTCCAGGCGCTCCCGGCGCTGGGCGTAGGGCAGCCCCATCAGCGAATGGCCGTCGAGGAACAGCAGGTCGAAGATCGCGTAGACGACGGGCGTGCTGCGCGACAGGCGCTTGACCGCGCTTGACGAGGTGACGTGCATGCGGCGCTGCAGGCGCTCGAAGCTGGGCCGTCCGGAGTCGTCGAAGGCGACGATCTCCCCGTCCAGGACGGCTTCTCGCATCCCCGTCTGGAGCAGGATCCCCCTGACCTCCGGGTAGGCATCAGTGATCTCGTTGAGATTGCGGCTCTCCAGGCGCAGGCGCCCCGGCTTGAGATAGGCGATCGCACGCACCCCGTCCCACTTGACCTCAAACGACCACTTGTCCTCGTCTCGCGGCAGCGGACCGGCTCCGGCGAGCATCGGCAGGATCCGTTCGGGCATCGGCTCGCGCCCCGAATCTGCGGGCGGATCCATGCGATGGATCATCCAATCCTTTGAGGAGTCCCCCTGGCCGATCGGAAACAGCCCGTAGCGACCGGTTAAGTGCTCGCCGTGGAACGTGACCTCGACCTTGTTGTCGGTCCACAGATGGGTCTCGAAGGTCCCGTGATCCCAGATCGTCATCGTGCCGGCGCCATATTCACCCGCCGGAATCTCCCCGTGGAAGTCCAGGTACTGAAGCGGGTGGTCCTCGGTGTGGACGGCGAGACGGTTGTCGGAGGGGTCAGGCGGGATCCCGTTGGGGATCGCCCATGAGGCGAGCACGCCCTCGTGCTCGAGGCGCAGGTCCCAGTGCAGCCGGGTGGCGTGATGCTCCTGGATGACGAAGCGCGCCTCGCCGCCCGATAGGCCGCCGTCCCCGCCCGCCGGCTCGGCGGTGGTGGAGAAATCTCGCTTCGAGCGATAGGACCGCAGCTTCTCGGAGGGCATCGCCGCTGATGATCGCCGAAGATGTCGAGGTGCGCATCGTCACCTGGAACGTCAATTCGCTGCGCGTCCGGCTTCCTCGGGTGCTGCAGTTCCTCGCCGAGCATCGCCCCGACGTCGCCTTCCTTCAGGAGACCAAGACCACGCCGGAGGGCTTCCCGGCCCAGGAGCTCGCCGCGGCCGGCTACGACGCGGTCCACAACTCCGCCGGGCAGTGGGCGGGCGTGGCGCTGCTGGCGCGCTCCGGGCTCGAACTCAGCGATCCGGTCCTCGGTCTTGCGGGCGACCCCGTAGCCGGCGAGGCGCGCTGGTGTGAGGCCACGGTCGAGGGCGTGCGCTGCGCGAGCGTATACGTGCCCAACGGCCGCTCACCCGACAGCCCTGAGTTCCCCCGCAAGCTCGCCTTCCTCGACGCGCTCGCCGCACGCGTCGGCGAGCTGCAAACGGCGGGAAGCCCGCCGATCGTCGCCGGCGACTTCAACATCGCCCCCGCGGACA
>JBAPXO010000031.1:0-4242 GCA_049284255.1 Solirubrobacteraceae bacterium
GGGTATAGCCGTACTCGACGAGCACACCGGTCCGGGTATCGCTCTTCTCATCGCGGAGCACCGAGTAGAAGGCGGTGCGATCGCTGACCCGGGTAGCCTGCTGCATGTTGTGCGTCACAATCACAATCGTGTACTGGGACTTGATCTCGTGCATCAGGTCCTCGATCTTGCCGGTCGCGATCGGGTCGAGGGCCGAGCACGGCTCGTCCATCAAGATCACGTCGGGCTCGACCGAGAGCGTGCGGGCGATGCACAGGCGCTGCTGCTGCCCGCCCGACATGCCCAGGGCCGACTTGTTCAGGCGGTTCTTCACCTCGTCCCAGAGGGCGGCCTGGCGCAGCGACCGCTCGACGATCTCATCGAGCTTGTCCTTGCCGCGGATGCCGTTGATCTTCGGGCCGTAGGCGACGTTGTCGTAGATCGACTTGGGGAACGGGTTCGGCTTCTGGAAAACCATGCCGATGCGACGGCGCACGGCGATGGGGGAGACGGAGCGCTCGTACAGCGACGCGCCCCGGTAGTAGATGTCACCCTCGACCCGGGCGCCGACGACGAGGTCGTTCATCCGGTTCAGGGTCCGCAGGACCGTGGTCTTGCCGCAGCCGGACGGGCCGATGAACGCGGTGATCTCGTTCTCGTGGATGGTCAGGGAGACGTCCGTCACGGCGCGGAAGGAGCCGTAGTAGCAGGAGACGTTCTTGGCGTCGAAGACGGACGCGCCGGTGAAGCCGTCGTCCTGCTTCTCGGCCGCTTCGACCGTCGTCTCCGGCAGCGTCAGCTTGATTTTCTGCTCAGGCTGTTCCATGGAATTCCCTAGCGCGAGTAACGGGTGAATCGAGCGGTGACGATGCGGGCGACAAACAACAGGATAAACGCGATCACGATGAGCGTCAGCGCCGCGCCCCAGGCTCGTTCCTCGGCGCCTACGTACGGCGACAGCGCGTTGGTGAAGATCTGCTCGGGCAGGGCCGTGGTCGGGCCGCTGAACAGGTTCGGGTTGGTCGTCTCGACCAGGCCGATGGTGAACAGCAGCGGCGCCGTCTCGCCCGCGGCGCGGGCGATGGCGAGCAGCGAGCCGCTGACGATGCCGCTCACGGCGGCGGGCAGTACCACGGTCAGCGTGACCCTCGACTTGGTGGCGCCGAGGGCGTAGCTGGCCTCGCGGAGGTGGTCCGGCACCAGCCGGAGCATCTCGTAGCTGGACCGGATGATGAGCGGCAGCATCAGGCAGGCCAGGGCGAGCGAGCCGGCGAAGCCCGACAGCCCGGTGAGCCCGTGCGGAATCACCCAGACGGTGAAGATGAACAGGCCCATCACGATCGACGGCACGCCCACCATCACGTCGGCCATGAATGAGACCAGCTTGGCCAGCCAGCTCTTGCCACCGTACTCGCCGATGTAGACCGCGCCGAGGATGCCGAGCGGCACCGCGATGACGGCCGCGAAGGCGGTGATCTCGAGAGTCCCGACGACGGCGGCGCCCATGCCGCCCTGTCCCAGGGGCATCACGTTGGGCGGGACGGTGCTGTTAGTGAGGAACTGCCAGGAGATCGCCTTGGCGCCCTTGGCGATCACCTCGTAGATCACGAGGCCGAGCGGGATCAGGATGATCACGAACGCGAGGTACATCAGACCGGTCGCGATCTGGTTCTTGCTGCGCCGCCAGCCGCCCGGCTCGCGCAGGTCGATGGTCGGCTGGTCGGAGACGGCAGCCATCAGGCCCCCCTCTGGCGCCGGGTGGTGCGTTCCACGACCCAGCGGGCGATTAGGTTGACAATGATCGTGAGCACGAACAGGACGAGTCCGAGGCCGATCAGGGCCGATCGCCATTCATCCGAGGACTCGCCGAACTCGTTGGCGATGACCGCCGGTATTGAGTAGCCGGGGACGAACAGGTGCGACGTGACTTGGACGGACGAGCCGATCAAGAGGGCGGCGGCGATCGTCTCGCCCATCGCCCGGCCAAGGCCGACCAGGATCGCGCTGACCACGCCGGCCTGGCTGTGCGGCCAGACCGCGCCGCGGATCATCTCCCACCGGGTGGCGCCGAGCGCGTACGCGCCCTCCTTGTCGATCGCGGGCACGGTCGCGATGACCTCGCGCGACAGCGAGGTGATGATCGGCGTGATCATGATGGCGAGGACGAGACCGCAGGTGAAGAACGAGGCGCCGCTGACCGATCCGTTGGACTCGCCGAACAGGTTGTCGAGCACCGGGATTCCGTTGACGCCGGAGGCGATCGACCGGTAGATGGGAGTGATCCAGGGTTCGAGCACGAGGATGCCCCACAGGCCCCAGACGACGGACGGCACCACCGCCAGCAGGTCGATGATCGTGATGATCGGCGCCGCCCAGCGGCGCGGCACCACCTCGGTCAGCAGCAGCGCGACGGACAAACTGACCGGGACCCCGATGATGATCCCGATCGCCGAGGTCAGCACGGTGCCGTAGACGAACGCCATCGCGCCGAACTGGTTGTTCCCGGGGTCCCTGACGGTGGAGAAGATCCCCTTGAAACCTGCGGTGGAGAACCAGTTGGCGCCCTGCTGGGCGGTCGAGACCGCGATGCCGATGAGGATGGCGAGAACGAGGAGGCCGGCCAGCAGCGCCAGCAGCTGGAAGCTCCGGTCGCCGAGGGGCCGTCGTCGCGTAAGCGAACTAGCGGACCCGGCCGACTTGGCCGGGTCCGCCTGAACGCCCGTGCTCACGACAGCGCCCTAATGCGAGCTGCGTGCGTCACAAGGACCGCCTAAGAGGTGATCTGGCTGAGCTGCGCCTTGGCCGCGGCGTCAATGCTGGCGGGCAGCGGCGCGAGGTTCAGCGGGGTGAGCAGGCTCTGGCCGGCCCCGAGCAGGTAGCCGAGCCAGGCCTTGAGCAGCGCCGCGTCGTTGGCGTTGGGCTGCGTCGCGTACACCAGGTCCCACGACTGGTAGGTGATCGGGTACGAGGTCGCGCCCGGCTCGTCGACCGTGAGGAACGTCAGGTTGGCCTTGGGCGTGACGTGGGTCGCGGCGGCGGCGGCCGACGCCGACGACGGCGCCACGTAGTCGCCGGCCGAGTTCTTGACCGAGGCGGCGGTCAGGCCGGTGGCGGTGGCGGTGGAGAAGTCCACGTAGCCAATGGAGTCCGAGGTGGCCTTGACGGCCGCCGCGACCGCGCTACCGCCGTCGTTGGCGTGGGCCGACTTCGGGAACGAGATGGTCGAAGAGGTGCCGAGGGTCCAGTCGCTGCCGGCCGCGTCCACCAGGTACTGGGAGAAGTTGGCGGTCGTGCCGGAGGAGTCCGAGCGGACCTCGAGGTTGATCGAGGAACTGGGCAGGCTGGCGCTCGGGTTGAGTGCCTTGATCGCCGGGTCGTTCCAGGTCGTGATCTTGCCGGAGAAAATCTGCGCGAGGACGGTCGCGTCCAGCTTCAGGTCGGAGACACCCGACACGTTGTAGGCGATCGCGATCGGGCCGATCTGGACCGGGAAGTACAGCACCGTCTTGCCCGCGGGAACCTTGGACGCCTCCTTGGACGGGATGGGCGAGTCCGAGCCGGCGTACAGGACGGTGTTCCCGTACAGGTCGGTGCGGCCGGTGCCTGAGCCAACCGGGTTGTAGTTGACGGTGATGCTCGGGTCAACCGACTTGAAGGCGGAGATCGCGCCCTGCTGGAAGTTGGTCTGGAAGGTCGAGCCGGCGCCGCTGATCGTGCCGCTGGCCGAGGAGGCGCTCGCGGACGTGCTGGCGGACGCGGCCGGTGAGCTGGCGCCCGCGGATGCAGGCGCCGAGCTCGAGGATGACGACGAAGATGAGCATGCGGCCAGGGCGATGGCGGCGGCGACAGCACCGCTAGCCGCCACGACCTGCTTGCCTCGGAACTGCATCAGAAATTCTCCTTGTAGTGTGAGCTTTATCGCTCTTCATTGCCGACTTGCGCGTGGAATGTGCCGCGCAAAACATAGCAACCCGTATATTCATAGGCGGCCCAGGTAGCCTCGGGTGAAGCTCAGGTGGATGCACGGCGACCGGAAGGTTAACATTTGGTGACTTCGATAATCCGAACCGAACGTACGGCAGGCCACCAGAGGCCTCGCCGAATGTATTCATCGGCCTCAATCAGTGCACTGAAGAAGTAATTAGTGCGCTGCTGGACTTCATTGTCATGAATTTTACCGATATGTTGGCTTGATGCTAGCTATGTGCGGTATGAAGTGCCGACCAAGCAGGTCGAAGCCTGTCAGACGGGCCTAGCGTCAGG
>JBAPXO010000032.1:0-1810 GCA_049284255.1 Solirubrobacteraceae bacterium
GATCAGGCTGGCGCGACGCGCCGCCGTTGGGTCCCACCCGCGAGGAGCTTCTCGCACTAGTTTCATAGCCATACAAAGGAGGCCAGATGGCTGGGGTGGACGTCAACGGTGTGCGTATCGATTACGAGGTCACCGGGCGGGGACGCCCGGTGGTCCTGCTGCACGGCTTCCCCGACTCCGGACGGCTCTGGCGGCATCAGGTGCCGGCCCTGGCCGAGGCCGGTTTCCAGGTAATCGTCCCCGACCTGCGCGGCTACGGGCGTTCCGATAAGCCCGCGGACGTCGACGCTTACAACCTCATGTCGCTGGCCGGAGACGTCATCGCGGTGCTCGGCGACGTCGGCGTCGACCGCGCCCACGTGGTCGGCCACGACTGGGGTGCCGCCCTCGCCTGGGGGATGGCCTCGCTCGCGCCCGCCACCGTCGACCACCTGGCGGTGCTATCGGTCGGACACCCCGCCACCTTCCGCCGCACATTCAGGCAGCGCGAGAAGTCGTGGTACATGCTGCTGTTCCAGTTCCCCGGGATCGCCGAGCGCTGGCTGAGCGAGGACGACTGGGCTAACTTCCGAAACTGGGCTGGTCATCCCGATACCGACCAGGTGATCGCCGACCTGGAGTCAAACGGGTCGCTCACACCCGGCCTGAACTGGTACCGCGCCAACGTCCCGCCCGAATCGTGGATCGAGCCGCCGCTGGCGCTGCCGCCGGTGCAGGCCTCCACCATGGGCGTCTGGAGCACCGGAGACATGGCGCTGACCGAGGCGCAGATGACCGACTCGGCCGAGAACGTCTCCGGCCGGTGGCGCTATGAGCGTCTGGAGGGCCCGGGTCACTGGATGCAGCTTGAGGCGCCAGACAAGGTAACCGAGCTGCTCCTGGACTTCCTCCCCAGGTAAGCGCGGCGACAGAAAAGGGAGGGAACGCATGCTGGTCTATTCGGCGATTGCGTCGCTTGACGGGTACACGGCCGATGCCGAGGGGAACTTCGACTGGAGCGCGCCCGACGAGGAGGTGCTCGCCTTCCTCAACGACCGGGAGCGCCCGATCGGCACCTACCTCTACGGTCGCCTGATGTACGAGGTCATGCACTACTGGGAGAACGCTGACCTGGCGGGCCAGTCCGCGGCGACGCGGGACTTCGCCGGGATATGGCGATCGGCCGACAAGATCGTCTACTCCTCGTCGCTGCCGGAACCGGTGACGGCCAGGACGCGGATCGAGCGCGGCTTCGATCCGGAGGCCATCCGCGCGCTGAAGCAGGCGGGCGACGTCAGCATCGGCGGTCCGACCCTCGCCGCCCACGCAATCCGCGCCGGTCTCGTCGACGAGTACGAGCTCTACGTGACGCCCTTCATCGTCGGCGACGGCCTGCCCGCCCTCCCCTCCGGGGTACGCGTCTCCCTTGACCTCGTTGACGAGCGCCGCTTTGCCAGCGGCGTGGTCTACCTCCGCTATCGCCTCACGACCAAGCCACCACCAAGCAGCTAGCGGCCGTCGCCGGCGCACCCGACAGCGCGTTCTCAGTCAGTCACGCGTGCGGGCCGACTGTTACGGATCCGATCGTCAGGGCCGGGGTCGCCTCCATGATCGCGGCAACGAAGGCGACCTCGTCGTCGAGCTGGCGACGCTGGCGGGCGCTGAACTCTCGCAGGGGTTCAACGGTGACGATCAGCCTGCGGCCAGAGCGGCGCGAGTGCCAGATGCCGCCCACGACGCCGTCGACGAGCACGACCGGGTAGTTTCCGGCCTGGCCGGCCGGTGAGAGCGCGCGGGCCGCGACCGCGCCCGGGTACAGCCGGTCCCGGGG
>JBAPXO010000033.1:0-1533 GCA_049284255.1 Solirubrobacteraceae bacterium
GGACGAGCTCGTCCGCGTGCTCGCGGGCGTACCGGTCGCGACACCCGTCAGAGCAGAAGAACACCGGACCGGCCGAGAGCTGGAGCTGGGGAGCGGCCTCGGCGACCGCGACCCGCATCCCGCACACAGGGTCGACCGCCACGGTCACCGCGGGGGGCACCACGACCTCGGTCTCGGGCCGTCCGGGGTCGGCGTGCTGCTCGGCGACGAGCTGCGCGAGGATCGAGATCGCCACCTCCTCGGGCGAGCGCGCGCCGATGTCCAGTCCCGCGGGGGTATGGAGCTGGGCGCGCAGCTGATCGGGGATTTCAAGCTCGGCGCGGACGGCGCTTCCGCGCTTGGTGCTCGCCACCAGGGCGACGTAGGGGACTCCGTTCGCCAGCGCGGCCGCCAGCACATCCTCCTCGCCACTGCCGTGCGAGGCGACGACGACGGCCGCGGCCCCCTCGACGGCGTCCGCCGACGCGACACAGTCATACCCGGCGGCGGCGGCGATGCGCGCCAGCGCCTGGGCGATCGGCGAGCCACCGATGATCACGAGCCGCGCCGCGGGCAGATGGGGCTCGAGGAAGATCTCCAGAGAGCCGCCGCTCAGGCAGGGGTTGCGCTCGACGACGGCCCCGTCGATGGCCTCCGCCGGGTCGCCTCCCTCGCCGTCTCCGGGGACCAGGCGCAGCAACAGCGGGTCACCGGTCTCGAGTACGCGCAGCGAGTGCAGGCGTACCGAGGACTCGGCGCACACCCCGCCCACGAATCCCTCGATCGTGCCATCGGGTCCGACGAGGGCGGCGTCTCCGGGGCGCACGCTGGTCGGCCGGCGCGCGCGGACGACGGTTGCCAGCACAAACGGCTGGCGCTGAGCGCTCAGCTGTTGCATGCGCCCGGCGAGCTCGGTTCTGATCATCGGTCTCTGACCTCCACTCCATAGCGTGGCAGACCCCGCAACTCCACGGCTCAGGCCCCCTGCCGGGGCCGCCTCGCGGCCTGCACCGAGAGCTCGGCGGCGATGTTCACGGTCGAGCAGCGCGCGCACCGGACCCGCACCCGGCGGGTCATGTACTGGGGATCCATGCCCGCGGCGAGCAGGCTCCCGCAGGACACGCACACGTAGTCGTAGTCGCCGTTGCCGCGGAAGACCGGCCGGTCGGGGGCCTCCTGGACGGCGGTTCCGCCGTCGACGGGGACCTCCTCGCGCTGCACGGCACGCATCTTCTTGACCGTGGTCATGACGACTACTACAACGCGGCCAGGTTCTCGGTGAAGTCCCTGATCAGGGCATCGAGCACGGTGCTCACGACCCCCTCCCCCATGGATGCCGCCTTGCCGGTGATCTGGGCCGCGGTGTGGACGTTGCCGCCGCCGTCGGAGAGCGTGAACACGACATCGGCGTTGGCGTGACCTTGACCGCCGGCCTCGCGCGACTTGACCTGCATGACCGCGCGGTGCGCGGTGTCGTCCTGCTCGATGACGCTCACCGTGCCCGTGAACTTCATCGACATCGCGCCCATCTTGACCTTGATCTCAGCCTTGACC
>JBAPXO010000034.1:0-1740 GCA_049284255.1 Solirubrobacteraceae bacterium
TCGTGGACCTCCACGAGGACGTCGAGCCCGAGAGCCTGGGCCTGGGCGTGAAGCTCCGCGAGCGAGGAACGGCTCAGCGCAGCCACGATCAAGAGGACCGCGTCGGCGTCGGCGGCCATCGACTCGAGCACCTGATAGCCGTCGACGATGAAGTCCTTGCGCAGGATGGGAAGCCCGGAAGCGGCGCGGGCACGACGCAGGTCGGCGAGCGAGCCTCCAAAGCCTTCGGCTTCGGTGAGGACCGAGAGCGCCGCTGCACCGGCTCGTTCGTAGGCCCCCACCACCTCCTCGAGCTCGATGCCCTCGCGGATCAGGCCCGCGGACGGCGAGCGACGCTTGTGCTCGGCGATCACCGACAGCCCCGGGCGCGCCAGCGCCTGGGCAAAGCCTCGGGTCGGCGACTGAGCGGCGCGCTGCGCAACCATCGACTCGAGCTCTGACCGCGGCGTCTGAGCCTGCCGGCGCTCGAGCTCGAGCCGGGTGCGGGCGACGATCCGGTCGAGCTCGTTCACGAGTCCTCCTTCCCCAGCCGCTGGGTCGCGTCGACGAAGCGCTCGAGCGCCTCCGAAGCCGCGCCCGATTCGATCGTCAGCTCAGCGCTGCGCACGCCGTCGGCCAAGGATTGAGCTGCACCGCCGGCGTAGATCGCCGCCCCGGCGTTGAGCACCGCCAGATCCCGGGCCGGCCCCGGCTCGCCGGCGAAGATCAACCGGGCGATCTCGGCGTTGCGGGCAGGGTCGCCGCCGGGAATGGCCGCGGCGGGAGCCCTCGCCAGCCCCACCTCCTCAGGCGTCAGCTCGTAGCTGGTGATCCCCGCCGAGGTGACCTCGACGACTCGCGTGGGAGCCGAGAGGCTGATCTCGTCGAGGCCGTCCTCGCTGGATACGAGGAGCGCGTGCTCGGTCCCCAGCAGCTCCAACGCGCCGGCCATGGTTTGCAGGTAAGCGGAGTCAGAGACCCCGATCAGCTGCCGTGTCGCACCGGCGGGATTGGTCAGGGGTCCGAGGAAGTTGAAGATCGTTCGCACCGCAAGCTCACGCCGAACCGGGATCACATAGCGCGTCGCCTGATGGTGGGCGGGCGCGAACATAAACCCGAAGCCGACCTCCTCGATGCACCGTGCAACGGCGGCGGGTGCCAGATCGATTCGTGCCCCCAACGCCTCGAGCAGGTCGGCCGACCCCGACAGGCCGGTGGCCGAGCGGTTGCCGTGCTTGGCGACGGTGCATCCGGCCCCGGCGGCGATCAGGGCGGCGGTCGTCGAGACGTTGAACGTCCGCGGCCCACCTCCGGTTCCCGCGGTGTCGAGCAGGTCATCGCGGCTCACCCGCACCTGGGCGGCGAGCTCGCGCATCGTCAGCGCCAGCCCCGCGAGCTCCTGGACGGTTTCGCCCTTGGTCCGCAGAGCGATCAGGAAGGCCGCGATCTGGATGTCGGAGGCGCGGCCGGTCATGATCTCGGTCAGGACCGCCGAGGTCTGCTCGGCGCTGAGGTCCTTCCCGCCCGCCAGCTCGTCGATGGACCTCGTGAGGAGGTCCGCCGAACGGCTCACGCCGGCGCCTCCAGGAAGTTGGCCAGCAGCTCGCGTCCCTGCTCGGTGAGCACCGATTCGGGGTGAAACTGGACGCCTTCGGCGGGCAGCCGGCGATGGCGGACCGCCATCACCACGCCATCGGCCCAGGCGCTGAGCTCGAGCTCGTCAGGGAGTTGCGCGTTGGCGATCAGTGAGTGGTAGCGGCC
>JBAPXO010000035.1:0-4445 GCA_049284255.1 Solirubrobacteraceae bacterium
GGCTCGGGCGCTGGGGGTGCCGAGATCTCCGGAGGCACCTCGGTCACGCCGCTGAGGCCGCGCGTGCCGGCGCGCGCGCTCGTCGGCCACCAGATCTTGTCGCCGGCGAGCGTGGTCACCGCGGGGACGATCACGGTGCGCACCAGGAAGGTGTCGACGAGGACGCCGAGGGCCACCGAGAAGCCGAGCTCGAACAGCAGCCACACCGGCAGCGTGGTCAGCACCAGGAAGGTCCCGGCGAGGATCACGCCCGCGCTCGTGATCACCGGGCCCGTACTAACCAGTCCCCGCAGCACGCCGTTGCGAGTGCCCCGCTTGACCGCTTCCTCGCGGATGCGGCTCATCAGGAAGATGTTGTAGTCAACCCCCAGGGCGACGAGGAAGATGAAGGCGAGAATCGGCAACAGGGGATCGATCGTCGCCCGGCCGAACAGGTAGCGAAAGCACAGCATCGAGATGCCCATCGAGCCCAGGTAGGAGAGGACGACGGTGGCCAGGAGGAATAACGGCGCCGCCAGTGCTCGCAGGAGGATGATGAGCACGAAGAAGATCACGAGCAGCACGAGCGGGGCCACCACGAGCAGGTCACGCTTCTCGGCGGCCCCTTGATCGCGGAACCGAGCCGCCCCGTCGCCGATCAGCACCGTCAGACCGGGGGCAAGATGGGCCACGGCGGCGCGGGCGCTGTCGACCGCGGCCGACGCCTGAGGGCGCAGGGGGTTGGTCGAGAAGACCAGCTCGAGGCGGGCGATGTCGCCGTTTCGCGAGCGCGGATCGGGCGCCGGGAAGACCGACTGGACGTGCCCGTCGGCGGCGAGCGCCCGCTCCACGCGCCCCACGTCGGTGCTCGTCGCCGGTCCGTGCGCGCGCTCGACGAGCACCGTGCTGGGCGCGATCTCCCCGATCGGGAAGCTCGCCTTGAAGACGTCGTAGCCCGCCTTTGAGTCGGTGGTCGTCCGAAACTCCTTGATCGGCGTGGGATCAGGTCTGTAGGCGAACAGGCCGAAGGCCGCGATCACTAGCAGCAGGACACCACCGCCGGCCATCAGGCCGGGACGCTTCATGACCGTCCGCGCCACCGTGGCCCACCGCGCCTGCTGGACCTGGACGACGGTCAGGCTCTGGCCGCCGGAGACCGGGTCGTACTCGGCTTGCCCCTTCGCCGGCCAGAACCCGCGGCGCCCGAGCAACGACAGGAACGCGGGCAGCAGGGTCATGCTGGCGATCAGGACCACGACGACCCCGATGGCGGTAACCGGACCCAGCGTGCGGTTGGTGTCAAGCTCTGAGGCCAGCAGCGTCAGCAGGGCCGCCGCCACCGTCAGTCCGCTGGCGCCGATCGCGGGGACGGCGCGCGGGATGGCGTGGCGCAGCGCGCTCTGCTCGTCTTCGAAGCGGTGCAGGTCCTCCTTGAACCGCGCCACCAGGAGCAGGCAGTAATCGGTGCCCGCGCCGAACATGAGGATCAGCAGTAGCGAGGTGGCTGTGGAGTCGACCTTCAGACCCTGGCGGGCGAGCAGGTAGACGAAGCCCGAGGCCACGACGTAGGAGATGATCACCACCCCGAGGGGGACGAGTGCCAGGATCGGGGAGCGATAGATCAGCAGCAGGAGGGCGAGCACGAAGGCAACGGTGGCCACCAGGAGGACGACGTCGGCACCCTGGACGGCGTTGTTGATGTCGTTGAGCAGCACGGCGCTACCGGTCACGTGATAGACGAGCCCTGGGGTTGCGCTCGCCCCCAGCGCGCGGAGCCGCTTGATCGAGCTGGCGACCTCCTGGGACTTGCCCGCTGACATCGGAAGAACCGTGAACGCCGTCGTCCCGTTGCTCGAGACCTGTCGGGGGCTCGCGCGCAGGCCGCCGCCCGGCACCGGGACGAAGGCCGGGAGCGACGGGCCGGCGAGAGGAACCGTCGCCGCCGCTCTGGCCTGGGCGACGATCAACCTTTTGTCGGCCGGTGTCAGGCCGCCGGCGCGGTGATAGAGCAGGACGGTGTCCTGCTTGTCGCCGTCGGGGAAGAACTCGCTGAGCTGCTTGGCGACGTGGCCGGAGTCAGAGCCCGGCGGCAGCAGGCTGGTGGTGGTGTCGACCTTGACCGAGTTGAGCTTGGCGGTCAGCGGCGCAAATCCGGCCAGCAACACGATCCACACGCCGACGACGATCCACCGGCTGCGCCGGCCGGTCACGACCCGGGCGAGGGCGGCGGTCATTCCGGGGTGCCGGCGACGTTCATCCCGGGGAGCCGGCGGCGGTCATTCCGAGGCGCCGGCGTCGCCCCGGGGAGTGATCGCCTCGGGAATGAAGATCGGGATGTGCCCGGACTCGGCCACGAGCTGCCCGGCCGACTGCATGACCTCTTGGAGACGAGGCGCCTGGTCACGGCGTACCGCGAGGGTGCGCACGATGGTCTTGGCACGCGCCAGCTCGGGTTCAAGCGTCTCCAGCCAGCGCTGGCCGAAATGATCGCCGGGACCGCGGGTCGCCAGCACCTTTTCCTGATCGCGGACGGCCAGGATCTCCACCTGACCCTCGAGGATGATGTGGATGTAGCGCCCGGCGCGCTCCTCGGAGACGATCACCTCGCCGGGGTGAAAGACGTTGTGGAGGATGTCGTACTCCCGGCGCTCAGAAACCAGCGGCGCGACGATGTCTCGGCCCACGATCGGCCAGATCAGCCAGTCGGAGAACAGGCGCAGCCGGCGGTCCCAGCTCGGGAAGTAGTAGGTGAGCAGCAGCCGCCAGGTCAGCCATGCCGGAAAGCCGGTGATCTGGATGCCCCGGAGCTCACCGACGGCCCGACGTCCGCCCACCGACGCTCCCTGGGCCAGGCCGGGCCACTTGAAGGGGCGCGGCGCTTCGTTGTCGACGAGCATCCGGCGCAGGTTGCGTCCGATCTGACTGCCGTGCTTGTAGGCATACAGAGCGACGCTCGGGCTGTCCCCGCCCTTGGGCATCGGGAACGCCGTGCAGTCGCCGCCCGCCCAGATGTCCTCATGGCCGGCGACCTGGCCGGTGCGCTGGACCCGGATGCGGCCGCGGTCATCCTTTTCGAGGTCCATCTGGGCCACCAGCGGGTTGGGGCGCGTCCCCACCGTGCTGATGATGGTTCGCGTGGGGATCCCCTCGCCGTTTGAGAGCCGGACGTGCTGGGGGGTGGCGAACTCCACGCGCGTCTCCGGGCGCAGCTCGACCCCGAGCTCGTGCATGTGCTGGGTGGCGTAGCGAACCAGCCGCGGGAAGCCCGCGAGCTCGGGAAGAATCGAGGCCTGGGGATACACGAGGACGAACCGGCACTCCTTGGCATCGAGGCGGGGGTATTCGTGCGTGGTCAGCCGTTTGGCGAAGTCGGCGATCTCGCCGACGACTTCAGTCCCGGCAAACCCCCCACCGGCGATGAAGAAGGTGAGCATCCGCCGGCGCTCCGCAGGGTCGTCTTCGATGGCGGCGAGCTCGAACATATTGACGAGGTGGTTCTTGAGCGCGAAGCAGTCCTGGTAGGAGCGCAGGCGAAAGGCGTGCTCGGCCAGCCCGGGATAGGCGTCGGTTCGGTCGTCGGTCCCCAGCGACACGACTACGTGGTCCCAGGTGATCTCGGTGCGCTGACCGTCGATGTTGCGGGCAACGATTGCCCGCTTGTTGGGCAAGTCGATCTGCTGGATCTCGCCGACGTGAACCTGGGCGGGGGCGAACAGGCGCCGGACGGGCGAGAGAATGTTGCCGGGCGAAACGCGGCCGGTGACCATCTCGCCCACGAACCCGTGGAAGGTCTGATAGGTCGAGCCGGTGACCACGGTCACGTCCAGCTTGCGCTCGGCGATCGACTTGCGCAGCTCGTGGCAGGCCTTGATGGCGACGTAGCCGCCGCCGAGGATCACGATCCGCGGCCGGCGCAGCTCGGCCGGGATCTCGATCGGTCCCGAGTAGTTACGCAAGCCGCCCCCCCTGGGTTGTCGCGAGCCGTCCGGGCTCAGCCGAGGACGCGGGCGACGCGTTTGATGTTGAGCAGGTTTCGATAGCCGACGTTGTCGGTGGTCGAGTTGCCGCCGAACGTGCCGCACCCGAGGGTGAGCGAGGGCGCCAGCCCGGTGACGACGCCGCAACAGCCCATTGCCGACGGCGCGTTGACGAGCACACGGGAGACTGGCATGGCCGCGGCGAAGCGCTCGATCCGCGCCTCATCACGGGTGTGGATGTTGGCCGTATGTCCCGCGCCCTCGTAGTCGAGCAGTCGACCGCACAGCTGGATCGCCTCGTCGTCGCCGTCAACGGTGAACAGCGACAGCACGGGAGCCAGGCGCTCGCGTGCCGACGCGCCCTCAGGCGAGCTTCCGTCGGCCCGGAAGACGAGCAGCCGCGTGTCCGGCGCCACCTCGAGCCCAATCGCGTCGGCGATCACGGTGGCGCTCTGACCGATGAAGAACATCTTCAAATCGCCGCTGGGC